>CABVAO010000022.1 GCA_902496335.1 uncultured Collinsella sp. | reverse complement strand
GGCGGCCACGCGCCACTCCGCCCGCAGGTCGCATGCCGCGTTCCTCGCCCTCGGGGAGGACGCGTGCGCCGCGGCCTGGGAGATGGACACCGTCGAGGGGGCCCGGGAGGACTCCGCCTGCCTGCTCACGCTGCTGCACCGCCCCAGCAGGCTCCAGCTCGCGCTGCCGCTGGAGGAGAAGACCGCCGGGTGCGTCGCGGACGCCCTGGAGGGCATCCGGGCCATCCTCGGCGCCGACGGGACGCGCCGCATGTTCCGCGCCGTCCTCACCGACAACGGCGCCGAGTTCTCCGACGAGGCGGCGGTCGCGGCGCTGCTCGGCGAGGGGCCGGGCGAGACGAGGCTGTTCTACTGCGACCCCAGGCGCAGCGACCAGAAGGGCGCCTGCGAGCGCAACCACGTCGAGATCAGGAAGCTGCTGCCCAAGGGCGCCGGAATCAGGTTCGACCGGCTCGCCCCGGCCGACCTGGCGCTGGCCATGTCGCACGTGAACTCCGAGCCCCGCGGCGCGCTCGGCTTCGCGACGCCCGCGCGCGCCTTCAGGGCGATGCTCGGGGAGGACGCGGCGGCGCTGCTGGACGCCTACGGCGTGGGGGACGTGGCGCTCGGCGATCTCGACCTGACGCCGGGGCTCATCGAGAGGGCGCGCGCCGAGAGGGGCGATGCCCCGCTGGCCTAGCCTAGAGGAAAAACGGAATAGACGGACCGACCGTCCGGCTGAGTCTGGGAAGAGGTGCCGGGCGGCGGGCGGAGCATGGCCACCGGACCCATCGAAACACATCTCCACCGTTCCTTCAACTGGGAAAACGGCGCCCCCGGGTCCCGGATAGGACCTCGGGGGCGTTCGACTAACTGCGGGAGCGTGCCGTCAGCTCAATGTGTTCGGCTGAGATCGGAAATCAACCATCTCCATACGCCTCTACAAAAACCTGTACCTTTTTGCACAACAAAAAAGCCGCTCTAACCAGCGGCTTTTCTTCTTTAGATAACAAAAAAGGCGACCGCCCTATAGGACGATCGCCTTTGTTAATTCTTGTATTGTTTGTGCTAGGCGCGAGTCTTGATCTCCTCGGTCACCTTGGTCACAAACTCGTCGATGCTCATCTGAACGGTCTCGTTGGAGCGATCGCGGACGGAGATGTTGCCGGCCTCGACCTCCTTCTCGCCCAGGATGAGCATGTAGGGCACGCGGTCGATGGAGCGGGCCTCGCGGATCTTGTAGCCGATCTTCTCGTCGCGGTCGTCGCAGACCACGCGAATGCCGGCCTCCTCCAGCTTGGCGCACACCTCGTGGGCGTAGTCGCGGCTCTTCTCGGAGACAGGAAGCGCCTTGACCTGCACGGGGGCCAGCCAGGTGGGGAACTTGCCCGCAAAGTGCTCAATCAGAATACCGATGAAGCGCTCGATGGAGCCAAAGCACACGCGATGCAGCATGATGGGGCGCTTCTTGGTGCCGTCGGCGTCCACGTACTCCAGATCAAAGTTGAGCGGCATCTGGAAGTCGAGCTGGACGGTACCGCACTGCCAGGTACGGCCGAGCGAGTCCTCCAGGTGGAAGTCGATCTTGGGGCCGTAGAAGGCACCGTCGCCCTCGTTGACCTCGTAGTCCATGCCCAGCTTCTCCAGAGCGGTGCGCAGGCCCTCCTCGGCGCGAGCCCAATCCTCGTCCGAACCCATGGAGTCCTCGGGGCGGGTGGAAAGCTCAACGTGGTACTTAAAGCCAAACTTTTGGTACACAGAGTCGATAAGGTTGACCACGCCCACGATCTCGTCGGTCAGCTGGTCGGGACGCACAAACAGGTGGGCGTCGTCCTGGTTAAAGCAGCGTACGCGGAACAGGCCGTGCAGGGCGCCGCGCAGCTCGTGACGGTGTACCAGGCCAATCTCGCCGGCGCGAATGGGCAACTCGCGATAGGAGTGCGGCTTAGAGGCGTACACCAGCACGCCGCCCGGGCAGTTCATGGGCTTAATGCAGTACTCTTCGTCGTCGATGACGGTGGAGTACATGTTGTCCTTGTAGTGGTCCCAGTGGCCCGAGGTCTTCCACAGCTGCTTGTTCATGATGAGCGGCGTGGAGATCTCCACGTAGCCGGCCTTGTGGTGGATCTCGCGCCAGTAGTCCAGCAGCGTGTTCTTAAGGATCATGCCGTTGGGCAGGAAGAACGGGAAGCCGGGAGCCTCGTCGCGCATCATAAAGAGGTCCATCTCGCGGCCGATCTTGCGGTGGTCGCGCTTCTTAGCCTCCTCCAGCATGTGCATGTGCTCGTCGAGCTCCTCCTTGGTGGCAAAGGCGACGCCGTTGATGCGGGTGAGCATCTTGTTGTCCTTGTCGCCCTTCCAGTAAGCGCCCGAGACGCCGGTGAGCTTAAAGGCCTTCAGCGCCTTGGTATAGCAAATGTGGGGGCCGACGCACATGTCAATGTAGTCGCCCTGCTGGTAGAAGGTGATGCGGGCGTCGTCGTCCAGGTCGCCGATGTGCTCGACCTTGTACTTCTCGCCGCGCTCCTCCATAAGGGCGATGGCCTCGGCGCGGGGCTTCTCGTACACGGTGAACTTGAGGTTCTCCTTGACGATCTTCTTCATCTCGGCCTCGATCGCGGGGAAGTCGTCCTCGCTGATCTTGACGCCCTCGGGCAGGTCGACGTCGTAGTAAAAACCGTTGTCGGTCGCGGGACCGTAGGCAAAGTCGGCCTCGGGATAGAGACGCTTGATGGCCTGCGCCATGATGTGCGCGGCAGAGTGGCGGATGACGTGCGTGACCTCGTCCTGCGGGAGCTCGGCCACCGAACCGTCATTGTAGAGTGCCTTCATGGGTATGTTTTCTCCTCTCGGATGCCTGATGCAAGTGCGTGCGATGCGCTCTGCGTTTTTGACTTGCATCATTATAGGCAGGTTGCCTTGGTATACAAGCGCCCGCCGCACCTTAATGGCACGGCGGGCGATTTTCTACGCATGCTTCATCGTGTGGGGGCGGGGGCGCGGGGCGCGCGTGCGGCTTGCGCATGGCGCGCGGCGCGCGTGGCTTGCGGCCGGCCCGGCGATGGATGCGTTACTGAATGCGAGTTCGGCAGTAGGGGCAGACCTTCCAGTGCGCATCGAGCGGGCGATGGCAGCTGGGGCACACGTTGCGAACCTGGGTATCGCACACGGGGCAGACCACAAAGTCCTTCTCGATGGGGGCGCCGCACTGGGGGCAGGTGCCGTACTGGGCAAGCTGGCGCTCGCGCAGGGCCATGTCCAGCTCTTGCTCCTCGCGGTCGGCCGCGTAGGAGTGTGGGCGTAGGACCAGGTAGGCGATGAGACCCACAAACGGGATGAGGGCGATGATGCCCCATGCCACGTAGGCGCTGGCGCCGCGGCGGCGAGCGTCGATGAACACATAGACGACCGATAGCACGTACAGGGCGATGATAAAGCCAACAAAGGCATAGATGACGCCCATAAGCTGCGGCGACATGAGCTCAGAGATGTACTTGGACATTGAGGTGTACCTTTCGGAATATTTACAGTCCGGTCAAGTTTACCACGGGGTTTGTTTATATGGGACTACGGTTGCAAGCAGGGCTGGTGCGGACACAAACATCTCAATCTGTAACAGTTTCTCGGCAAATTCGGGTCTAGGTGTTACAGATCGATACACAGGGGTCCCTCCCCGACTTCAATCTCGATCTGTAACATCTAGGGCCCCAAAACCCCTCTTACTGTTACAGATCGAGACAAACGGAGGGGCCACTTGGCAAACGACTCGATCTGTAACATCTGGATCCCGGTTCTTCTGCTTACTGTTACAGAACGAGACAAACCTCTGACACCAGGGGCGGCAGACGAGGTCACCGATGGTCCTGAATCTCCCCTCGCCTGCCGTTGGCGGGTGTTGCGGGGCTGTTCGCCGCATTGCCGCCGCACTGGGGGCGTGCAGACCGTAGGATAGTCCTATTGACGGCCTGTCAACTTGTCTGGGAGGCACCGTGGCAGAAACGTTTGATATCGCGATTGTGGGCGCGGGCATTACCGGGTGCGCCATCGCGCGGCAGCTCGCGCGCTATGACCTGTCCATTTGTGTGGTCGAGGCGGCCAACGACATCGCCCTTGGCGCGTCGAAGGCCAACGGCGGCCTGGTGCACGCCGGCTACGATCCGGCGCCGGGCACGGTCAAGGCGCAGGTCAACGCCCGTGGTTGCGAGCTATATGGCACGTGGGCCCAGGAACTAGGCTTTATGTTCCGCCGCACCGGGTCGATGGTGCTGGGCTTCAACGACGAAGACCGGGCGCACCTGGAGAAGCTGCGCCAGAATGGCCTTGCCAACGGCGTGCCCGAACTGTCGATTATCGGCCCCGAGCGCATCCACGAGCTGGAGCCGCGCGCGAGTGCCCAGGTCTCGTGCGCGCTGTGGTGCCCTTCGACCGGCTACGTCGATCCATTTGAAGTGGCCATCGCCGCGCTAGAAAACGCGGTCGCCAACGGCGTGACGTTTATGCGCTCCGCACCGGTGGAGGCCATTGAAGTTGCCGGCTCGGATGACGGAGCCGCGCGCTTTACGCTGGCAACGCCCGCCGGAGACGTGCGCTGCCGTTACCTGATCAACGCCGCGGGCAACTGTGCCGCAGACATCTCGCATATGGCGGGCGCCGAGGAGTTCCAGATGGTCTGGCGCCAGGGCAATATTGTGGTGCTGGACAAGGAACCGCGCGCGCTCATGCCGCTCTACCCCGTTCCCACGCCGGTTTCCAAGGGCGTTATCGTCACGGGCACCGTACATGGCAACACCGTGATTACCGCGACCGCCGCCGTGCGCGAGCCCGGCGACACGCAGACCTATGCGAGCGATGTCGACGCGTTGCTGGACGGCGCACGCAAGTTAGTACCCGATCTGGACACGCGTCGCGTGGTGCGGGCGTTTGCCGGCGGGCGTCCGGTCATTCAGGGTACGAACGACTTTTTTATTGGGCAGTCGACCGTGGTATCGGGACTGTTCCAGGCCGCGGGCATTCAGTCGCCGGGCGTGGCGAGCGCGCCGGCCATTGCCGAGCGCATGGAGCAGGTGTTACGCAGTGCCGGCGTAGCCCTGCGCGAACGAGGCGATTGGGACCCGATACGCCGTGCGCCGGACGACTTTGACCGCGCGCCGCTTGCGCGCAAGGAAGAGCTCATTGAGTCCGATCCCGCGTGGGGGCAGATTGTCTGCCGCTGCGAGACGGTGCCCGAGGCCGAGATCGTGGCCGCGATTCAGCGCCGCCCGGGCGCGGTTTCGGTCGAGGGCGTCAAGCGCCGCTGCCGCGCCGGCATGGGTCGGTGCCAGAGCG
Source organism: uncultured Collinsella sp. (assembly GCA_902496335.1). GTDB lineage: Bacteria > Actinomycetota > Coriobacteriia > Coriobacteriales > Coriobacteriaceae > Collinsella. The sequence continues at coordinate 24,471 of CABVAO010000022.1, read as the reverse complement.
GATTTTGTCAGAGCCGCGTGGTGGCGATCCTTGCCCGCGAGCTGGACTGCGACCCCAGCGAAGTGCTGTTGGAAGATGCTGGATCTTGGTTGGTTGAGGGACCGCTGAAGGGGGTGCGCTAGGATGGTGGAATTCGGATCGAGCGCGATTGATAGCGGCGCCGCTGAGGCCGTGGCAACGCAGGCCTTCGACGTGGTCGTCATCGGCGGCGGGCCTGCTGGCATGGCGGCTGCGCTTGCCGCGCAAAAGGCCGGCGCGCGCGTGGCCATCGTGGAGCGTGAGCAACATCTGGGCGGCATCCTGCGCCAATGCATCCACCCCGGTTTTGGCCTTTCGCACTTTAAACAGGAGCTCACCGGTCCCGAGTACGCGCAGCGCTTTATCGACCAGGTGCGCGCGACCGATATTGCACTGTTCTTGGGCAGCATGGTGCTTGGGATTGATTCGAGCGAGGGCGCGGGCGAACCGAGCACAGGCGAGGCCTCGGGAGCCACCGCAGTCCATACCGTCACGCTCATGAGCCGTACCGGCATGCTTCAGCTCACCGGGCGTGCGGTCGTCCTTGCTATGGGATGCCGCGAGCGCACACGCAGCGAGATCAAGATCCCCGGCAGCCGTCCCGCCGGCGTGTTTACAGCGGGCCTGGCGCAGCGATACATCAATATCGAAAACCTCAAGCCCGGCTCGCGCGCCGTCATTTTGGGCTCAGGCGACATCGGGCTGATCATGGCGCGCCGCTGTACGCTCGAGGGAATTTCGGTCGAGGGCGTGTACGAGCTCATGCCGTACGCCAACGGCCTGCGCCGCAACGTCAAAAACTGCCTGGACGACTTTGGCATTCCGCTTCACCTGTCCACCACCGTCACGCGCGTGATCGGTCGCGACCGCGTGGAGGCAGTCGAGGTGAGTCAGGTCGACGAGCACCTGGCACCCATTCCAGGGACCGAGCGCGTTGTTCCGTGCGACACGCTGCTGCTTTCGGTGGGCCTGATTCCCGAGAACGAGCTTTCAGTGGGCGCGGGCGTTGAGCTTGACCCACGCACGCGCGGCGCCGTGGTTGATCAGAGCCTGCAAACGGGCGTGCCTGGCATCTTTGCCTGCGGCAACGTTCTGCATGTGCACGACCTGGCCAACAACGTGACGACCGAGTCCGAGCGCGCCGGCGCGGCTGCGGCGGCGTACGCGCTGGGCTGTGGTGCTGGAGCCGATGCGGGCGCTGCGGGCGCGAGTTGCCAGCTCACGGTCTCCCCCGCCGGCATTGCAGGCTACGCGCTACCGGGACGCATTACGGCTGTGGCGCCCACCAAACTTAATTTCCGCGTACGCCGACCGGTCAACGCCGCTCGCGTGCGCATTCTGGCAGGCGACGAGGAACTGTTTGCAGGTAAGGTCCGCCCGTTTAAACCGAGCGTAATGGAAAGCTTCCCGCTGCCGGCAAAGGTGATTCAGCGCGCACTCGACCTGGGTGTTAGCGAGATTGTCCTGTCCGTCGATCCCATTGAGGAGGCGTAAGACCATGAGCACGAATGTGACCGAGACATTGCAGTTCAACTGCACCACCTGCCCATCCGAATGCCTCCTGACCGTGGAGGTAGAACGTGACGCAGACGGCGCCGTAGTAGAGGTGCGCTCCGTGACCGGCAACAGTTGCCCGCGCGGCGATAAGTTCGCGCACCAGGAGCTCACCTGCCCCATGCGCGTGCTCACCACCACCGTAGCCGTATCCGGCGGCGACGAGGCGCTGCTGCCCGTGCGCACGGTCGAAGCCATCCCGCTGGCACTCCATGCCCAAGCCATGAACCTCATCCGCGGCCTAGTCGTCAAAGCCCCCATCCGCATGGGAGACGTCGTGTTGGAAGACCTCCTCCACACGGGCATCGACCTAATCGCCAGCATGGACATCGACCCAGCCTAAGCAGCCCATTTGGGACGGGACTTCATCCCCCTCTGCAGCTGCGGTGGAATAGTTCCTGTTTTAGGCCATTACCCCGGCAAACAGGAACCATTTCACCGCAACTTATGTGGGGGCGCATGGGATACCATGGTGGCACCCTAGCGAAAGGACGATGTATGGCACATGTCGATGACCAGCGTGTGATGCGCGTGCTCGATGCCCTCGAGGCTCAGCACCCCGGCGCGCAGCTGCTCGTAAACGACCCGTGGTCGATTTATTACCTGACCGGCTTTTATGCTGATATGTTCGAGCGTTTTTGCGGTGTGCTGCTCGAGCGCGGCAGCGAGCCTGTGATCTTGGTCAACGCCCTGCATCAGCTGCCCGAGTATGACAATGCCCGCGTGGCCTACCACACCGATACCGACGTCGTGACCGACGCCATCGCTCGCGAGGTCGATCCCTCCAAGCCCCTTGGCATCGATACCGTTATGCGCTCGGGCTTTTTGATGCCCCTTATGGACCGTCACGCCGCCAGCGAGTTTTTCCTGGGCGACTTTGCCGTCACCGCCGCACGCACCCACAAGGACGAAGCCGAGCAGGAGCTCATGCGCGTGTCCTCGGCCGCCAACGACGCCGTGATGTCCGACGCCATCAAGCTCGTCCGCGAGGGCGTAACGGAGCGCGAAATTGCCGACCAGATGCTCGGCCTGTATCGCAAGCACGGCTGCGAGGGCTTTAGTTTTCCGCCCATCGTAAGCTTTGGCGCCAACGCCGGCGACCCGCATCACGAACCCGACGATACCGTGCTCAAGCGCGGCAACGTGGTGCTGTTCGACATTGGCGGACGCCGCTGCAACTACTGCTCGGACATGACGCGCACGTTCTTTTGGGGCGAGCCGGACGAGGAGACGGCGCGCATCTACGATATCGTGCGCCGCGCCAACGAGGCCGCCGAGGCGATCATCGCCCCGGGCGTGCGCATGTGCGACCTGGACCGCGCCGCGCGCGACGTGATTGAGGAGGCGGGCTACGGCAAATACTTTACGCATCGCCTGGGCCACTCGATCGGTCTGCAGGACCACGAGCCGGGCGACGTCTCACTCGTCAACGAGCAGGTCGTAGAGCCGGGCATGACGTTCTCCATCGAGCCGGGCATCTACCTCCCCGGCCGCACCGGCGTCCGTATCGAGGACCTGGCCCTGGTTACCGAGTCCGGCGTCGAGATTCTCAACGCCTACCCCCACGACCCAGTCCGCCTAGACTAGCCTGGTCCCCAAGCCCCCAAACTAAGTTGCGGTGGAATAGTTCCCAGATTAACCCACAGAGGCATAATCCAGGAACTATTTCACCGCAACTGCTAAAGGGCCAAGTCGACCAATTTGACAGTCTAGAGATGCGCCACGAAAAAGGGCTATCTACTACGTTTAACCCGCATGGGTCAACCATGCGGGTCTTTTTTGAAAATTGGCAAGCCATCTACCTGCGGTTTTGATTTCGCAATTCTCGGCGTGGTCGAGGGCAACCGGTCAAACGTAGTAAATAGGCCCATTTCGTGGCGAGCAGGGCAACCAGCTGCCCTACAGAAAGGCTCTAGCGCAGCAGGCCGGCCACTTCGCCGGCTAGGGTGATGGTGCCGGCTGCTACGAAGGGCTCGCCAGCGGCATCGAGGGCCGCGAGGGCTTCGGATACGCTGGGATACCCACCCGCGAGCTTATCGGCGTCCACCAGGGCAGCGAGCTCATCTGCCGGCAGGGCGCGATCGGAATCGGTCTGGGTCACGACCACGCGCGGGAAGGCCGGAATCAGCACATCGACGATGCCCGCCACGTCCTTGTCGGCCAGCGCAGCACACAGCAGCGTGGGGCGATTTTCTACGCACGGATCGATCTCGTCAAGTGCGCTCACAAAGTTCTCGCAGCTCTGGGGGTTATGGCAAGCGTCGATCAGTTTGAGCGGATCGGTTCCCAGCACATCAAAGCGACCCGGCGTGGGGCAGCCCATAAGCGAAGCGTCGAGCGCATCGTGGTCGAGCTCGCGACCCAAATAGCCCTCGCACAGCATAATCGCACATGCGGCGTTCTGCGGCTGATACGCCGGCTTAACCATACTCGACGTATAGATCGCACGCGGCGTGGTGCAGCTAAACTCCACCGTATCACCAACGTGTGCCGGAACCTTTGTTGTGGCATGGTTCACCACGAGCGGCACCACACCGCATTCGCGGCAACGGGCATCCATCACGCGCTGAACGCTCGCCTCATGGGTACCCTCGCCCAAAACAACCAAACGTCCAGGCTTAATAACCGCAGCCTTCTCCCCCGCAATGGCCTCGAGCGTATCGCCAAGGACCTTCGTATGGTCGAGTCCAATGCCCGTAATGGCGACGGCGACGGGATCGGTCGCACTCGTAGCATCCCAGCGTCCGCCCATGCCAACCTCAAGCACGGCAACGTCCACGCAAGCCTCGGCAAACATAGTCAAACCGGCCACGGACAAAAGATCGAAAGGCGTAATAGCACGGAGCTCCTCGCCCGCCGCCTCACGACGCGCATTGAGACGACGGCCCGCCTCATACGCCGCAGAGACACCATGGGCAAAGACCTCGTCTGAGACGACCTTTCCATCAATCTCCATACGCTCGGGATAGCGCACCAGATGAGGCGACGTAAAGAGTGCCGTCTTAAGGCCCTCACCACGAAGAATGGCAGCCGAGAATCGCGTCGTCGAGGTCTTTCCATTGGTACCGGCTATCTGGACGCAATCATAGAACTCGTCAGGACGACCAAGCTCATCGAGCATCTCGACGACGGTCTCGAGCAGCGGCGTGGAATAACGCGCGATCTTACCCGTATCGGCCGCAAGTGCAACAGCCTCATCAAAAGAAAGCTCCGGAACCTCAAACGGCACCGAATACAACCCAGAACGCTTTGCCATAGCCAAAGTCCCCTCAACATAAAAAGAGGCCCGTAAGCAACAACGAGCCCCTCCCATTCAAAATATCAGCCAAACACCGCTTTGCAGCGAGATCAAGGCCACAACCCTGTGGCCCTAACGCGCCAGATGCAAACAACCACGTAAACGAACTAGGAGCGGCCCGACGCTTTGCTCGATACAAGTTCCGCACGCAAAGGACAGCACTTAATGTGCTGTCCGTCTTGCGCAGGACTGTCCGCAGTAGCGAGCAAAGCGTCGGGACGCGCCCCTCAGTAAAATCTACGAGAAGTCAGCAACCTGAGCAGTCAGCGCCGCCAGGATCTCCTTGAGCTCAGCTGCACGGTCCCTCTTCTTCTGCACCACGGCAGGAGCGGCCTTGGCCACAAAGCCCTCGTTGGCGAGCGTCTTCTCGCAGCCGGCGAGCTCCTTCTGGGCCGCGGCGATCTCCTTCTCCAGGCGCGCCTTCTCGGCCGAAAGGTCAACCTTGCCCTCGAGTACCACAAAGACCTCGACGCCGCTGTCGACCACGGCGATGCTCGCAGCCGGCTTCTCAACGTCGGTACCCATGACCAGCGAGGCAGTGTTGGCCAGCGGCTCGATGGTCGAACGCAGGCTCTCGAGCTTCTCGATATCCTCGGCACCGGCACGCACGACCACGTCGAGCTCGGCCTTGGGGCTCAAGCGATAACGCGAACGCGTGGCGCGGGCGGCAGACACGACGGTACGGCACAGCTCAAACGCGCGCTCGGCGTCCTCGTCAACATACTTGGCGTAGTCGGCGGGCTCGGGCCACTTGGCGATCATGAGCGCCTCGGCGCGGTTCACGTTGCCCTCGGCGTCCAGATCGAGCACGCTCGCCGGCATGTTATCCCAGATTTCCTCGGTGACAAACGGCATAAGCGGGTGCATCAGGCGAATGGAGGTATCGAGCACAAAGATCAGGTTGCGCTGCGCCTGCAGACGGCCCTCGCCCTTCAGGCGGGCCTTGGTGACCTCGACGTACCAGTCGCAGACCTCATTCCAGAAGAACTGCTGCACGCCGCGGGCCATATCGCCAAACGTGTAGTTCTCGATACCCTCGGTGACCATCTTGACGGCCTTGGCCAGGCGGCTGAACATCCAGGCGTCTGCCGGCGTCTCCACAACGGGCTCGCCGGGCGTGTAGCCCTCCATGTTCATAAGCAGGAAGCGGCTGGCGTTCCAGATCTTGGTCACAAACGACTTGGCCTGCTCGGTGCGCGGGCTGTCGATGAGCTTCTTGGTCTTCTTGTCGATGTTCGCGTCGAACTTAACATCCTGGTTGTTGGTGCACAGCGTCAGCAGGTTGAAGCGCATGGCGTCGGCGCCGTACATGCCAATGAGGTCCATGGGGTCAACGCCATTGCCCTTGGACTTGGACATGCGGCTGCCGTCCTTGGCCAGGATCGTCGGGTAGATGACGACATCCTTAAACGGCACCTCGTCCAGGAAGTACAGCGAGCTCATGACCATGCGGGCGACCCACAACGCGATGATGTCGCGCGCGGTGACGAGCGCCGTCGTGGGATGATGGCCCTCGAGCAGCTCCGGCTTTTGCGGCCAGCCCTGCGTGGCGAAAGTCCACAGCTGCGAGCTGAACCAGGTGTCCAGCACGTTCTCGTCCTGATGCACGTGATGACCGCCGCACTTGGGGCACACATCGGTGTCCTCGGTCAGGGCATCCTCCCAGCCGCAGTCCTCGCAGTAGAACACGGGGATGCGGTGGCCCCACCACAGCTGGCGGCTGATGCACCAGTCCTTAAGATTCTCCATCCAAGTGGTGTAGGTCTGCGTCCAGCGCGCGGGGTGGAAGGTGACCTTGCCGGAGTTGACGGCGTCGAGCGCCGGCCCCTTGAGCTTGTCGACGGCCACAAACCACTGCTCGGACAGCCACGGCTCAAGCGCGGCGTCGCAGCGGTAGCAGTGCATGACGGAGTGATCGAGGTCCTCGACGTGATCGAGCAGGTCGTGCTCCTCGAACCACTTGATGACGGCCTCGCGGCACTCGTCGCGGTTCATGCCGGTGAACTCGCCATAGCCCTCGACGACCACCGCGTGCTCGTCAAAGATGTTGATCTGCGGCAGGTCGTGGGCCTGACCCATGGCGTAATCGTTGGGGTCGTGGGCCGGAGTGACCTTGACGAAGCCGGAACCGAAGTTGGCATCGACGTGCCAATCCTCAAAGATGGGGATCTCGCGGTCGACGATGGGGAGCTTGACGGTCTTACCCACGAAGGCGGCCTTCTCGGGGTCCTTCGGGGAGACGGCGACGCCCGTGTCGCCGAGCATGGTCTCGGGGCGCGTGGTGGCGACGACGATGTAGTCCTGGCCGTTGACCGGCTCGGTCAACGGGTAGCGCAGGTGCCACAGGTGGCCCTTCTCGTCCTTGTACTCGGCCTCGTCGTCCGAGATGGCGGTGGTGCAGTTGGGGCACCAGTTTACGATGCGCTTGCCGCGATAGATCAGGCCGTCGTGGTACCAGTCGCAGAACACCTTGCGCACGGCCTGGGCGTAGTCCTCGTCCATGGTAAAGCGCTCGTTATCAAAGTCGACGGAGCAGCCCATGCGCTTGATCTGCTCGACGATGATGCCGCCGTACTCGTGGGTCCAATCCCAGCAGGCGTCGACAAACTTATCGCGACCGATCTCCAGGCGGCTGATGCCTTCGCTCTTGAGTTTCTTGTCGACCTTGGTCTGCGTAGCGATACCGGCGTGGTCGGTACCCAGCACCCAGCGCGTGGACTTGCCGCGCATGCGGGCCATGCGGATGATGGCGTCCTGAATGGAGTCGTCGGTGGCGTGACCCATGTGGAGCTTGCCGGTCACGTTGGGAGGCGGAATGGTGACGGTGCAGTCGCCCACGCCCTCACGGCGCTTGTAGTAGCCGCCGTCGAGCCACTTCTGCAGGATCGCCGGCTCGTTGGTCGACGGATCGTAGTTCTTGGGCATTTCTTCCATATATCTCTCCCTTGCCCATCGGGGAGGAATGTAGGCCCAATTTTCGCTCGGTCAAGTCCTGGCTCGCACGAAGACCACATTAAGTGGTCTTCGGCTCGTGCGGAATCTACGAAAATCGGGCCTACATTCCTCCCCTTAGGTATCGATTACTTCAGTCTGAATGGACTTTGCTGAGACTTTAAACAAACACACAGAATAACACAGGTAGTTGGGGTTATTGCGTATATATAAAATAGCCTCCGACCGCGGATGGTCGGAGGCTATTTGCAAACACGTTTTAGGCTGGTTTAGCCGTAGATGCGCTGGGGCTGTTCTTCGCCCTTTACGGAGGCTTCGGTCACGATGACCTTGGTGACGCCCTCCTCGCTGGGTAGGTCGAACATTGTCTGCTGCAGCACGTCCTCGCAGATGGAGCGCAGGCCGCGGGCGCCGGTCTTGCGGGCGAGCGCCATGCGGGCGATCTCGTGCAGGGCCGCGTCCTCAAACTCAAGCTCAACGTCCTCGAGCTGGAACATCTTGCGGTACTGACGGACCACGGCGTTCTTGGGCTCGGTCAGAATCGACACCAGATCGTCCTCGTCGAGCGCTTGCGTCTGGGTGACGACGGGCGTACGGCCCACGAACTCGGGGATCATGCCAAAGGCGTTGAGGTCCTGCGGGAGCACCTGACGCAGCAGGTCGTTCTCGTCGACCGAGGTGGGGCCGGCGATCTCGGAGTTGAAGCCCACGCCCTTGTTGCCCACGCGATCGGCGATGATCTTGTCCAGACCCACAAAGGCACCGCCGCAGATGAACAGGATGTTGGTCGTGTCGATCTGCAGCAGCTCCTGCTGAGGATGCTTGCGGCCGCCGGTGGGCGGAACGCTGGCCACCGTGCCCTCAAGAATCTTAAGCAGCGCCTGCTGAACGCCCTCGCCCGAGACATCGCGGGTGATGGAGAGGTTCTCGGCCTTGCGGGCGATCTTGTCGATCTCGTCCACGTAGATAATGCCCACCTGCGCGCGCTCAATGTCGCCATCGGCAGCGTTAATGAGCTTGAGCAGGATGTTCTCCACGTCCTCGCCCACGTAGCCGGCCTCGGTAAGCGCGGTGGCATCGGCGATGGCAAACGGCACCTCGAGGATGCGCGCGAGCGTCTGGGCCAGCAGGGTCTTACCGGTACCGGTGGGACCGAGCAGCAAGATGTTGGACTTGGCGAGCTCCACCTCGTCCATGCCGTCGTCGAACTGCGAGCCCATGCCGCCGTCAAAGGCAGACACCGCGGCGCCGCCCTCGATCACGCGGCGATAGTGGTTGTACACGGCCACCGACATGGCGCGCTTGGCGTCCTCCTGACCCATAACATAGGCCGAAAGCTCGTCATAGATCTCGTGCGGCGTCGGCACGTGTGTGATGACCTGACGGTCGTCCTCAAGCTCAAAGCCCTCGGTCTCGGGGTCCACGGCGGGCTGGGATGCAGCCTGACCGTGGTCGTTGAGGAAGCCTGGCAGCTTGCCGTTGCGGGCAGCGTCCATAAAGTCCGAAGCCAGCGACTCTTCCAGAATCTCGGAACAGGCGGCGACGCACTCGTCACAGATAAAAATGTTGGTCGGGCCCTTTACGAGGCGACGAACCTGGCCCTGCTCTTTTCCGCAGAAGGAGCAGCGGATGGGGTTGCCGTTCTCGTCAAAGTTGTCCTGCATGTTACCTGCCATCCTAGGCGTCCTTCGCGGCGAGATCGCGCGAGGTGACGATACGGTCGATCAGGCCGTAGTCGAGGGCCTCGGCAGCGGTCAGGTAGTTGTCGCGCTCGGTGTCGGCCTGGACCTTCTCGATGGGCTGACCCGAGGCGTCGGACAGGATCTGGTTGAGCTCGCGACGGGTCTTCTTGATCTCCTCGGCCACAATCTCGATCTCGGTCTGCTGACCCTGGGCACCGCCGCTGGGCTGGTGAATCATGACCTTGGAGTGCGGCAGGCAGAAGCGCTTGCCCTTAGCGCCGGCCGAAAGCAGCACGGCAGCCATGGACGCGGCCATACCAACGCAGATGGTGGAGACCTGCGGCTTGATGAAGTTCATGGTGTCAAGAATCGCCAGGCCGGAGTAGACCTCGCCACCGGGCGAATTGATGTAGAGCGAGATATCCTTCTCGGCATCCTGGCTCTCAAGATGCAGCAGCTGGGCAACGACCAGGTTGGCGCTGACGGAGTTGATCTCCTCGCCCAAGAAGATGATGCGGTCGTTGAGCAGGCGCGAATAGATATCGTAGCTGCGCTCGCCGCGCGGCGTCTGCTCGATAACGTATGGCACGAGGGCGGAATCGAACTTAGCGATCATACGCATCTCCATTTCTCTTACGGACCAATAGTGGTTCTAGATAAACGTACGGTGCCCGCATGCTATGCATTGGCTGGCACCGTACGAAGCAACCGGATAACCGGTGTATAACTTTACCCCATCACGGGCGCACGCATGCGCTCGCGGGCAAGGTGGCGAGAATTACTCGGCGTCCTTGGCGGTCTCGTCGACCTCGGTCACCTTGGCGTTCTCGACCAGGTGGTCGACGGCCTTGGAGCGACGGATGGACTCGCGGACGGCAGGCATGCGGCCATCGGCGATGAACTCGGCCTTGGAAGCCTCGACGTCCTTGACGCCGGCCTTCTCGAACTCGGCGTTGATGTCGTCCTCGGTGACCTCGATCTTGAGCTCACGGGCGAGGGCGTCCAGAGCCAGGGACTCACGGGCAACGTCGTTGGCCTGCTTGTGCAGGTCGCCGATGAACTGCTCCATGGTCAGACCGGAAGCGGGCAGCCAGGTGTCCAGCGTCATGCCACGAGCAGCGAGGTTGGACAGGAAGTTCTGGCCGAGCTCCTCAAAGACGGACTGCTCGTAGTCGGCGTCCATCTCGTCGAGCTGCAGACGCTCGGCGAGAGCGGAGACGCAACGGTTCTCCTTCTCGGCCGGCAGGCGGGAAGCCTTGTCCTGCTCGATCTCGATCTTGATGGCGTCGCGCATGGCCTCGATGCTGTCGAAGCCGAAGTCGGACTTGACAAGCTCGTCGGTGAGCTCGGGGGTGTTGCGGACCTTGATGCCCTTGACGGTGACCTCGACGGTGTGGGTCTCGGCCTCCTCGCCTTCCTCGACCTCGTCGGTCCAGGTGACGGTCTTGACGTCGTCAACGTTAGCGCCGATCAGGGCCTCGTTGAACTCCTTGGGGTTGCTGTCGCTACCGGCGATGAGCATACGGCCCTCGGCGGCAAAGTTGTCGGCGTTCTCGACGGCCTTGAGGTCGACAGTGACGTAATCCTCGGCCTCGACGGCGCGACCCTCGACGTCCTCGAAGGTGGCACGGTAGTTGAGGAGCATCTCGACCTGGTTGTTAATCTCAGACTCGGTGACCTCCGCAGGGGGCATCTCGATCTCGACAGCGTCGAAGGAGGAGAGCTCAGCGGCGGGACGCAGGGAGAACTCGACGGTGTAGGTGTAGTCCTCGTGATCCTTGGCGAGGTCGAGCTCCTTGTAGTCACCGTTCTTGGTGGGGACGATGTCCAGCTCGTTGAGGACGGCGGGCTCGTTGGCGGCGATCAGGTCGTTGGTGGCCTGAGCGAGGGTAGCCTCGGCGCCAAGAGCGGAGTCGATGACCGGACGGGGGGCCTTACCGGCACGGAAGCCCGGGAAGCGGTACTTCTTGGCGGTGTCCTTGTAGGCCTTCTTGATCGCGGCGTCGACGTCGGCGGCCGGGATGGTGACCGTAGCGGTGAGCTTGGCGTCCTTGACGTCAGAAGCGGTGATGTTCAACACGTTCCTCCTCATACTGCCCAGCTTATCTGAGGTGCTGGTACCTTTATGCAACAAGCGTCGCGAGGGCATAAGCCGACGCGGGTGCGTTGGTGCGGGCGAAAGGACTCGAACCTTCACGGGAATCCCACCAGAACCTAAATCTGGCGCGTCTACCAATTCCGCCACGCCCGCATGAGCGCACAGACTAGGAATGATAGCAGATACGAGCGGCAAGCGCACGCACACGTTTTTAGCTCACGACCTCACCACGAGTGCAGAAGGCGGGGCGAGTTGCCCCGCCCCGCCAATTACGACTTGTTCGCCGACCCGCTACTCCCCCAGCAGGGCCTTCTCGGGCGTGATGGGCAGCGAGCGGACCTGATGTCCGGTGGCGTGTGCCACGGCCGAGGCCACGGCGGCGAGCGGCGTGTTGATGACGACCTCGCCGATCGACTTGGCGCCAAACGGGCCCGTCGGCTCGTAGCTCGGCTCAAAGGCCACGCGAATGCTGCCGATATCCAGGCGCGTGGGCAGCTTGTAGCTCATAAAGTTGCCGGTGCGCAGGCGGCCGCGCTCATCGTGCTCGACAATCTCGTAGAGCGCGTGACCGATACCCTGGGCAATACCGCCCTCGGCCTGGACGCGCGCGAGCGCTTCGTTGATCACGGTGCCGCAGTCCACAGCCGCCGCGTAGTCCACCACAGTCACCTTGCCGGTGGCCTTGTCGACCTCGACCTCGGCAATGCCGGCCATAAACGGCGGAGGCGAAACGGGCAGGCAGGCAGAGGCGTGCGAGGTGAGTGCGTCGCCGCCCGCGATGTTCTTGACGCACAGGTTGGCAAAGTCGCGCAGCGTGAGGTAGCGGTTCTGCTCGCGCGCGGCACGCTCGTCGGACAGACGCACGTACTGGCCATCGAAGACCACGTCGGCGGCGTCCACATCCCACATCTGGGCAGCCTTGGCGCAAATCTTCTCGCGCAGCTCGGTCGCGGCGTTCTTGGCGGCAAGGCCCGTCACGTACGTACCCGAGCTCGCGTACGAGCCGGCATCAAACGGCGACACATCGGTGTCCACGCCGCGCACCACAATGAGCGAGCTCTCCACACCCAGCTCCTCGGCGGCAATCTGCGCCAGGATCGTGTCGACGCCCATGCCGTTATCGGTGGCTCCGGTGCCGATGGTAATGAAGCCGTCCTCTTCCAGGCGCATGTCGATGCCGGCGATGTCCACGTTGGAAATGCCCGAGCCCTGCATGGTGAGCGCGCAGCCCAGGGCACGCACGCGGTCGCCCAGGTCCACAGCCAGCGGCTTGTCGCGCCAACCGATCATGTCCATCGCGCGCAGCAGGCAGCGGTCGAGCGCGCAGGCGTTGAGCTTCTCGTTGTAGTACTGCGGCATGATCTCGCCCTCGTGCACGATGTTCTTAAGGCGAAGGTCAGCCGGGTCCATGTGCAGCATGTCGGCGAGCTCGTTGACGGCGCTCTCCACGGCAAACTGGCCCTGGGTGGCACCGTAGCCGCGATACGCGCCGCCGCGGTTGGTGTTGGTGTAGACGGCGTCCCAGCTAAAGCGGCTCGCCTTCACGTGGTTGTAGATGGGCAGGCTCTTGTGGCCCGAAAGGCCGATCGTCGTGGTGGCATGCTCGCCGTACGCGCCGGCGTTGGACAGCGTATGCAGGTCGATGGCCGTGATGGTACCGTCGTTCATGGCGCCCAGCTTAACGGTCATCTGCATCTGGTGACGCGAGTTGCCCGCGGTGATGGTCTCCTCGCGGGTGTAGCAGCAATAGCTCGGACGGCCGGTCTGCTGGGTGACGAACGCCACGAAGATCTCGCAGCAGCCCGTCTGCTTGGAGCCAAAGCCGCCGCCGATGCGCGGCTTAATGACCTGCACCTGCGATTGCGGAATGTCGAGCGACTGCGCGACCATGCGGCGCACGTGGAAGGGCACCTGTGTAGAGGTGGTCACCGAGATGCGCCCAAACGCGTCGGTCGTCGCGAAGGCTCGGAAGGTCTCCATGGGCGCGGTCTGCGTGGCCTGGCTGGTGTAGGTGCGCTCAAAGACGATGTCGCTCTGGGCGAAGGCCTCGTCCAAGTCGCCAAAATCGCTGGTACCGCTGCACACCAGGTTACGAGCAACGTCGCCGCCCTGCGGGAACATAAAGGTCACGTCGCCCTCGGGGTGGACCACGATGTCGTTATCGAGCGCCTTGGTAAAGTCGAGCAGCGGCTCGAGCACCTCATAGTCAACCTTGATGAGCTTGAGCGCCTTGTCGGCAGCCTCCTCGGTCTCGGCGGCGACGATCGCCACCTCCTCGTTTTGGTAACGGACGAGGTTCTCGAGAATTAGGCGGTCGTAGGGACTCGGCTGCGGATAGCTCTGGCCAGCGATGGTAAAGCGGCGCTGGGGCACGTCCTCATAGGTGTAGACGCCCACGACGCCGGGCACCTTCAGGGCGCGCGACGTATCGATGGAGCGGATATTGGCGCGGGCATACGGGCTGCGCTTGAGTTTGACAATGAGCGCACCGGCGGGCACCATATCGCCGGTGTAGACGGGACGACCCTCGAGCAGGGCCTTCGAGTCCTTCTTGGGCTGCTTCTTGGTGATCTGCTTGTACGCGACACCGTCGGAGCTCGTCTCGTTGACGGGCAGCTCGGGCATCTCAAAGCCAACCTGCACGCCAGACTCATTGAGGAAGCACACGATGGCGCGCAGCTGGCTCTCGTAACCGCTGCAACGGCAGAGGTTGCCGGCGAGCTGGCGCGAGAGTTCCTCGCGCGTGGCGACGAGGCTCGGGTCCTCCTTGGCGGCGCGGGCAAGCGCCAGCACGTTCATGATGAGGCCGGGGGCGCAAAAACCGCACTGCTCGGCGCCTTCGGCAGCCATCGCACGGGCGAGCGCCTCGGACTCGGCCTTGAGGCCCTCGAGCGTGGTGATGGTATGGCCCTCGACGCGAGCGGCGGGAACCGAGCAGCTCAGCACCGGGTCGCCGTCGAGCCACACCGTGCACAGGCCGCAGTTGGTAGTCTCGCAGGCGCAGCGCACCGACGCGCAGCCCTGCTCGCGCAGCAGCGCAAAGAGCATGGTATCGGGGGCAATCTGAACCTTGACCTTGCGGCCGTTGAGCGTAAAGGAAAGATCGATGAGTTTGGCAGCCATTAGCGCACCTCGCTAGAATCGACGCCGGGCACGCGGCGGCAGGAATACTCGTCCGTGGCAAACTTAGGAATCTGCACGCCCTCGAGCTCGTGCGCGAGCGCGGCCGAAAGCTCGATGCCGGCGGCGCGGCGCACGGCCTGGACGGCAAGCGGGGCCGAGATGCGGCGGCGGTAGTCGGCCGAGCCCCACAGGTTGGTGCCGTAGCTCAGCGCGCGCACAGATGCGGCCAGGGCGCGAAGCTCGTCCTCGGAAGGCTGCTCGGCAGTAAGGCCGCATGCCTCGCCCTGCAGCAGGGTCGCACGCAGCGGGCGGGCGCCCACAGTGACATGCCAGCTGTTGTTCCACCAGGCGGCGGTGACGTTTAAGGAGGGGAAGTCGGTCGCGGCCTTGCGCACGGCCTCATAGCTTGCGCGGTAATCGTGCTTAACGACCACGACATGCTCAATAACGTCGCGCACGTAGCCCATGTCAACGAACTCCGCGAGCGGCACGCGGCCGGCGCCCGTCAGCTCAACATAGGAATCGAGCGCGAGGAAGGCGGAGAGAACGTCCGAGAAGCCAAAGCGGCCGTAGATGCTGCCGCCCACCGTGGCGGTATTGCGCAGCTGCACGCCCACGATATCGTGGACGGCGAACTCAAAGACGTTGTTGACAAGCGCGTTGAGCTCGACATGGCGTTCGAGCTGGCGTAGGGTGCACATGGCGCCGATGCGAAACTCGGTCTCGGTCTCCTCGATCTGATCGAGTCCGCAGGCCGAAAGGTCAATCGCCGTCGCCACGCGACGCGAACCCAGGCGCATCCAGATGCCGCCGCCCACAATCTTGTTGTTGCGGTTCTTCTGTAAGAGCTCATAGGCTTCGGCCGCGTTTCCAACACGGACGTAGGTACCGAACTTGAGCACGTTCTCCCCCATCTCTTCACTTGTCCAGTACTTTTAAGTGTACCAAACGAGGGGCCGCACACCGTTTTAGGACAAAATCCACCCACCCATCCATAACTTGCGGTGATATACGGACTGATTAGCCGTTCTGGAACGCAAAACAGTCCGTATTTCACCGCAAGTTATGAGGAGTCCTCCGGGATAGAAAAGGCTCCCAGCCGGAATGGCTGGGAGCCTCATCACATGCTATTTCGAGCGAAGATTTAGCAGACGCCCTGGGCGAGCATGGCGTCAGCGACCTTCAGGAAGCCGGCGATGTTGGCGCCCATGACGAAGTTGCCCTCCTGGCCGTACTCCTTGGCGGTGTCGTCCACGTTGTGGAACATGCCGCGCATGAGCTGCTCGAGCTTGCCGTCGACCTCCTCGAAGGTCCAGGACAGGTGCTCGGCGTTCTGGCTCATCTCCAGGCCGGACACGAGCACGCCGCCGGCGTTGGCAGCCTTACCGGGCATAAAGGCAACGCCGTTCTCCTGGAAGTAGGTCGTGGCCTCGATGGTCGTGGGCATGTTCGCGCCCTCGCCGACCACCTTGCAGCCGTTGGCGACGAGCGCCTGGGCGTCCTCGAGCAGCAGCGTGTTCTCGCGAGCGCAGGGCAGCGCGATGTCGCAGGGCAGCTGCCAAACGCCACGGCCGTCGCCCTCGTGCCACACGGCGTTGGGCTTCTCGTCAACGTACATAGCGAGCGTAACGCCCTTGTCGTGGCCAGAGCGCTTCTTGTTGTAGACGTGCTCGAGCACAGTGTAGTCGATGCCGTCGGGATCCTCGACCCAGCCGTGAGTATCGGAGCAGGCCAGCACCTTGCCGCCGAGCTGGGAGACCTTCTGAACGGCGTAGATAGCGACGTTGCCGGAGCCGTGCACGACGACGTTCTTGCCCTCGAAGGAGTCGCCGCGGCTCTTGAGGTACTCGTCCACAAAGTAGGCCAGACCGTAGCCGGTGGCCTCGGTACGGGCGAGCGAGCCGCCAAAGGAGAGGCCCTTGCCGGTGAGGACGCCGGTCCACTCGTTGGTCAGGCGCTTGTACTGACCGAACAGGTAGGCAACCTCGCGGCCGCCAACGCCCAGGTCGCCGGCAGGAACGTCGGTGTTGGGGCCGATGTGGCGATAGAGCTCGGTCATGAAGGACTGGCAGAAGTGCATGATCTCGTTGTTGGACTTGCCCTTGGGGTCAAAGTCGGAACCGCCCTTGCCGCCGCCCATGGGAAGAGTGGTCAGGCTGTTCTTGAGGATCTGCTCCAGGCCCAGGAACTTGAGCATGCCCAGGGTGACCGTCGGGTTAAAGCGCAGGCCGCCCTTGTAGGGTCCAATGGCAGAGTTGAACTCGACGCGGTAGCCGCGATTGACCTGGACCTTGCCCTGGTCGTCGACCCAGGGGACACGGAACATGACGATGCGCTCGGGCTCGACGAGGCGCTCAAGCAGGGCGGCCTCCTCGTACTCGGGATGGGCGTCGAGCGCCGGCTGGATGGTACCGAGGATCTCGGTCGCGGCCTGGATGAACTCAGGCTGCTCGGGATAGCGGGCCTTGAGCTCGTCGAGAACTTTCTGCGTGTAGCTCATGCTTCCTCCAATTGATGGAAAAGAAAAGTGTCGTTCGAGGCGCCCCATGCGCCGCGAGCTTTATCGAGTATGGATAATATCGCACTGTTGCAGCAAAGTTTCGCATAAGCCGACGAGCAGATGTTTCGTTTTGATTACGATGCAGGTAGAAGCGTTTTTGAGTGCCTGACGTGCAAAACCTGTGTTTCAGACCTGTTTCGTCCACATGTTCCAAACCACCACATTGGGGCACCTTTGTGGTGGTGTGGGGGTTAAAGGACGAGTTGATGGTAGTCGGCGGGCGTTACGCGGCCTTCGGTAGCAGCGCGGAAGGCGGCGAGCGCATCACCCGAGAACGGCATGGCCCAGCACAGACCGCAACCTGCGGTAATGGAGCCGGGCAAAGGCATAATGCGCCCGGGCACGCCGGCATTCAGGCAAAGCTGCTCGCACTCCATCACATCGAAGGTGCTATCGAACGAAACGATGATCTTGCGCTCGTGGTCGAGGGCATCACCGGACGGGCCTTCGCGGTGTGCCTCACGATACGCCGCAGCGGCCGCCTCCTCTTCCGCAGTATGTCCACAGCCACCGCAGCCGCAGGTACAGGGCTCGGAACCATCGCAAGTGCAAGGCTCTCCCGTGTCGGGACAAATATCGTGAGACATGGCAACTCCAATCGTCTAGGCGAGTAACTCGGCCGCCGCAAACTCCTCGGGCGTATTGACGTTTTCGAAGCAGAGCGTCGAGCCCGCGGCCTTAACGATCTGCGGTTCATCCATATAACCAGCCTGAACGCGATTGATCAGGCAGCGAATGCGCTGGCGGTCGCAGGCGAGCAGCTCATGGGCGGCCGGCGCACACGCGTCACGGCGCCAGACGGCGCAAAGCGGCTCAATCCCCCGCTCCTCGCACGGCACGCACACGTCGAGCGCCTCGGCCTCAACACGATCGGCGAGCGCGCCGATGAGTTCCGGCGAGACAAACGGCATATCACAGGCGACGATAGCCGCGAGAGGAAGCCGAGCCGCAGCCAACGAACTCGCGATGCCGCGCATGGCGCCCGCCGACCCCTCAAGGTCCGCCACCACACGCGGCACCAGGCCGCCAAACGCGCGTTCCTCAAGGTAGGCCAACTCGCTGGGACGCGAAGTCGTCACGACCAACTCGCCGGCAACTGGCGCCAGCCGGCCCAGCACGCGCTCGATGAGCGGCTCGCCGCAAAACGCCATGCGGGCCTTATCGCAGCCCATGCGCGAGGACAGCCCGCCCGCTTGGACGACGCAAGAAAGATCGGCACGTCTTACGGTAGTCATACGGCAAACCACCCCCATCGGCATTCTCGAAACCCGGTGCACGAAGCTAAATTCCGCCGTCGAAATAGCGGAGCTACGAAAAGCTCGTGCAAAAACAAAACAGCGCCTTTGCGGCACGCAGCAAGACCGCGAGCACAAAAGCGCTGGTAACGTATGGCGGGAACGTATGTGAATCGAACACATCCAAGACGTTTTGCACGCCTCGCAACGGTTTTGAGGACCGCGGAGCCCACCGGAGCCCATCCGTTCCCAAGTGCGCCGGTATTTTACCAAACCGAAACGGCTCCATCCCAAAAAGACGAACAAGAAGTTGCGGTGGAATAGTTCCTGTATTTGCTGCCAAAGCCTCCAAATAGGAACTATTTCACCGCAACTGAGGAGGCGGGAGCGAGTGACCGGCCTAGCGCAGGGACCTCAGGCCGCCGGCATCCTTGTCGAGCACTGTAAAGCGCACGGCATCCAGGTGCTCCAAGATGCTGATGGCACGTTTGCGCGACACACCCAGGGCCTCGCGCAGTACGCTCGTGGTGGCAGCACCGCCGGCTGCCTCAATGGCGGCGGCAACAAGCTCGCGCGCATGGGCCTCGGCGGCAGCGGACAGGGCAACGTCGCGCTCGACCTTAACGATCGAGCGATTGAGCGAAAGCTCGCGCAGGGCACGCGTCATGGTGTCGCGATCGAGCTGCAACTGCTCGCCCACCTCGGGCAATATCGGTGCATCGAGGCCGGCTTCGTCCAGCAAGGCAACGATACGTTCGCAGGCCTCGCGCACCACACGCGCCGCGGCGGCAGCGGAGTGCGGGTCGAATACCTCGGCACCCTCGGCGGCACACACGCCACGCGAGCAGCCCTCGGCAATCAAAGCCGCGGCAACGCCATCATCAGCGGCAGGCCACGCAGCATGGGCAACGGCGCCGGGCGTAAAGCCCGTCTCCTTGGGAGACGCCGCGTGCATGGCTGACAGGGTCGCCGCCAGTGCATCCATCGCAGCATCGAGCACCACGGCGTCCGCCAAGTAGTCCGCATCACCCACAGCAAGCTTGCGAACAGAGCCCTGCGACACCAACCCGCGCAGTGCGGCATCGACCTCGCCGACACCAAGATCCAAAGCGTCGGCAACATCAACCGCCGTAACTGGCAGCATCTGCAGCGCCAGCCAAGCGCCCACACCGCCCGCGGTATCGCCGGACTCAAGCGCCGCAAACAGTGCGCGCTCGCCGGCAGAAAGCTCGCGCGAGCGACGGCAGCGCGAAAGCAGCACGCGCCCGCCGCCAATAAGCATAACGGGCGAATACGACAGCACCACGGCATGGTCTCCGGCACACAGCGGCAGCGGGTCCTCCAGGCGCACCTGCACGGTACGGGTCTCGCCCACCGCCATGGGGGCCTCGCCCGCCAAAAGCATGATGCGGCCGACAACCTCGGCCGTACCCGCCATCACGTGCACGCGCGCGCCTGACTCGAGCACGCGCGGCTTGGCTCCCTCGCGACCCAGGTAGGTGAACGTCATCATAAAGCGCAACGTCTGACCAAAGCGATCCGCCACGCCCAGCATCTCGCCACGATCAAGCGCCGCGACACCGTCACCAACCAGGTTGAGCGCCACGCGTTGCCCAGGCAGCGCGCGCGGCGTATCGCCATGCACCTGAATCCCGCGGACACGGCAGACCGTACGTGACGGCAAAGCCATCAGCTCGTCGCCCACCGCAACCGGCACATCGTGCAACGTTCCCGTCACCACGGTACCGGCGCCCTTGATCGTAAAGCAGCGGTCAATCGGCAGGCGCGGCGCGGCGTCGGTTCGCTCGGCGCGATCGCGGCAAGCATCCCAGCAGGCATCCACGCACTCATCGAGCGCTGCCAGCAGCGCATCAATACCCTCGCCCGTCTTAGACGACACGGGCACGATCGGCGCGCCCGCAAACACGGTACCCGACAAAAAGTCATCGACATCGAGCTCGGCAAGCTCGGTCATCTCGGCATCGGCCAGGTCGCACATCGTCAGTGCGACCACCATGTGCGTGACGCCCAGCAACTCCAGCACGTGCACGTGCTCGCGCGTCTGCGGCATTACGCCCTCGACGGCAGAGACCACCAGCACGGCCACGTCGATACCCGTGGCGCCCTGCACCATGGCGCGCAAGTAATGCGCGTGGCCCGGCACGTCGACCAGGCCAACGATCTTGCCGCTCGGCAGTGCCAGCTCGCCAAAGCCCAGCTCCACGGTCATACCGCGACGGCGCTCGACCTCCAGGCGATCGGGATTCTTGCCGGTCAGCGCCTCGATCAGCGCCGACTTACCGTGGTCGACGTGGCCCGCCGTGCCAACGATAACGGGACACTCCACCAGCGCTTTAACCTCACTCATCGAGCAATCGCCTTCTTAGCGCACGCAACGAGCGTCGATGCCGCTGTCTCGATATCGCGGTCGCCCACGAGCGTGCGCACGTCAAACAGGATGCGGTCATGCGAGGCGCGCGTGACGACCGGCGTATCGAAGTCTTGGACGAGCGAGCGCTTGAGCGCGTCAACGGAAAGACGCTCATCGACAAGACGCACGGCAACGCACATCGTCGGCAGCTCGACGGTAGGCAGCGAGCCGCCGCCGGGAGTCGACGACTCCTCGACGATTTCCACCTGCACGGCACACGGGCAGCCAGCCTTATCGAAGCCCGCCACCATCAGCTCGCGCAGCTTGCGTGCGCGACGCTCCAGATGAGCCTGCGGAAGCGTGAGCATGTTGAGCACCGGCACCTCACGATGGGCCACATCCGCCCCATCCATGTAAATGCGCAGTGTAGCCTCGAGCGCCGCGAGTGCGAGCTTGCCCGGGCGCAGGGCACGCATAAGCGGATGCGACCCGCAGGCCTGGACCAGATCGCGACGGCCCATGATAATGCCCGCCTGCGCGGCGCCCAGCAGCTTATCACCCGAGCACGACACGATATCGAGCCCTGCCGAAACCGAAGCCGGCGTGGTTTCTTCGCCGCCGCGCACCAAGATGTCGTCGGGCAACAGCGCGCCCGAACCCTGGTCCTCGTAGAACAGCAGGCCGTGTTTGTGGGCCAGAGCAGCAAGCTCCCGAGAGCCCACCTCCTCGTGAAAGCCCTCGATGCGATAGTTGGAAGGATGGACCTTGAGGATCATCGCCGTATCGGGCGTGATGGCGCGCTCGTAGTCGCCCAAATGCGTGCGGTTGGTGGCGCCGACCTCGACGAGTTTGGCGCCCGAAGCCGCCATGACATCGGGGATGCGGAAGCTGCCGCCAATCTCGACAAGCTCACCGCGGCTGACGATGACCTCTTTGCCTGCGGCATGGGTCGCCAGCACCAGCAGCACCGCGGCGGCATTGTTGTTGACCACGAGCGCGTCCTCGGCACCGGTGAGTGAGCGGATCAGCTGCGCGGCGTGCTCCTTGCGCGACCCGCGCGAACAGGTGTCCACACTGTACTCGAGCGTGCTATACCCGCGCGCGACCTCGGCCACGGCTTTGGCAGCTGATTCCGCGAGCGGAGCGCGACCCAAGTTGGTATGGATAACCACACCCGTGGCGTTGACGGCGGGACGCAGGCTCGGCAGCGCGGAGCGATGCGCACGCCACTCGATGGCCGAGGCCAGCTCGCGCTTGGAACGCGGGGCGGCGCCGGCACGAATGGCGGCGCGCTCCTCGTCGAGCTCGGCCGTGACGGCGGCATGCACCACCGCGTCGCAGGTCTCCCCCGCCGCCTTCACAACCGGCCACTCTGCGAGCAGCTCGTTGACGGAGGGAATGGCGCGCAGGCGGGCGCGCACCTCATCGGACATGTTCTGGCTATCGCTCATGTGCGGCCTTTCAAAACCAAAGGTGAATCAATCGTTCGAATGTCAAACTATCAGCCAATTCGATCGGCTGAGTCAATTACTCGCTATTATCCTCGCGTGCCGCGATCTTTTCCACGCGAACGGCGTTTTCCTGGGTGAGCGCAGCGCCCGTCAACGGGTCCCAACGCAACGGCGTATGGTCGAGCGGGCCCACGCCCAAGGCTTGAGCGCCACCGGCATCGGCGCCAAACGAACGCCCGCCGGGAGCGGCCGAGGTGAAGATGCACGCCGGATGCAGATAGGGCGTCGTCTCCACGCGCACGCGGTCGCGGCCCATGTCGCTCACGAGTTCGACGATCTCGCCGTCGGCGATGCCCATGTGCGCAGCAGCATCGGCATTCATCTGCACGGCATCCAGGTCCGACCCAGCCTCGGCGGCACCTTGGGCCGCGAGCCTGCGCGAGGTATGCGACTCAAAGGGACGGTTGCCGCTAATGAGGCGAAACATCCCCGGGCCAGGCTCCACCATGGGAGCGATCCAGTTGGGTACACAACCCAGGCCGGCTCGTTCCCATACGTCGCTTGCCAGCGCAATTTTGCCGCCATCCAGGGGAATCGCCGGCTCACCCGTGCGCGGCGGCAGCGGCACGCCCGTATCGGCCCAACCGCGCTCCTTAAGCGCAGCGAGGTCAATTCCAAACGGCGCCACCTGGGCAGCCGCCAGATCGTCAGACGTAAACTGGAAGTACTCGCCCACGCCACACGCCTGCGCCAACCCGGCAAAGATCTCCCGACCGGGACGCGTATCGTCATGCTGCACGGGCAGCACGGCATTGCGGTAGAACACGCGCGCATCGTTGGCGCCTGTCACCGTGCCCACGCCGCGGTCGGCCTCCAGATACGTCACGTCGGGCAGCACGAAGTCAGAAGCACGCGCCGTCTCGGACCAGCGAATATCAATCGTCACGAGCAAGTCGAGCTGCTGCAAAATACCCAGCCAAGCCTGTGCATTGCCATAGCCCGCACCGGGGTTACTGGCATAGACGATGAGCCCACGCAAATCGCCGGCGAGAATCGACTGACCGATGGTCGTGCACAGGCCGCGCACCGGATCGACCAGCGGATAGCGCTCGGACCCCAACTTAGGCTCACGCGGCACCGGCGGCGTCGCAAAGCGTGAGGGATCAAGGTCGCCCAGCGCAAGCGGTATGGGTGGATTGAGCGCGCCGCCCGCATGTCCAATACAGCCCAGCAGCACATCAACCATGCAGATAGCTCGCGCCGTCTGCGTACTGTTGGCATACGCGATACCGATACCACCATGAAAGCCAGCGTCCACCACCGCAGCAGGCGCGGCGGCAGCGAGATCGCGCGCCGTGGTGACAATCTCCGCGGCCGGCACGTCGCACATCGACTCGGCCCACTCGGGCGTCCAAGCATGGGCCGCCTGCGCCAGCTCGTCAAAACCAGTGGTATAGCGGTCCACGAACTCGTGGTCGTACAGGCCCTCGGCAATCAACACGTGGGCAATACCCAACAGCAGCGCCAAGTCGCAGCCCGGGCGCACACGGAGCCAGCGATCGGCAAGCGCGGCCGAACCGCTGCGCCGGGGGTCAACCACAATGATTTTCGCCCCACGCCGGCGCGCATCGTTGAGCGCATCAACGGCCCCCATCGTTGACGAATCGACAATGGAACGCCCCAGGTACATGATGCAGTCGGTATGCGCCAGGTCGGAGGCGGGACTATAGCCCAGGCTGTGCTCCCAACCGGTAAGTCGGCTTACCTCGCAGGCACCATCGGCACCGTATACGTTGGGCGAACCCAGCGCATGCATAAAACGATACGCCCAGTAGCGGTCGAACGAGGGCACGCCGAGCGTCATGCCCAGCGCACGGGCACTATGCTCGTTAATAATCTCCGCGAGGCGCTCCGCAATATCCGAGAACGCCTCGTCCCAGCTCACGGCATCAAACCCCGAGCCATCAGCTCGTCGGCGCATGGGGTGCACAATGCGGTCGCGCTCGTCAAACGGCATTGCCAGGCGATGCCGTCCGCGGGCGCACAGGGCACGCGCCGCGCATGGATGCCCCACAACCGGCAACTCAGCCACCACGCGACCGTCCTCAACGCGTGCCGCAAAGGCGCAA
>CABVAO010000021.1 GCA_902496335.1 uncultured Collinsella sp. | reverse complement strand
GTCGTCACCTCGTTCACGGGGACGAGGCCGAGCTCGTCGCGCTCGATATGGAGGGCGCTGTAGTGGTAGTCGTCGCGGGTCGTCGGCGTGATCCTGTTCATCTCCAGGCAGAAGGCGATGAACTTCTCGAGCGCATCGGAGAGCGGCAGCGCGGCGTAGTCGTCCCGCTTCTTGGCGGGAAGCCCGGTGCCGACAGCGGCCCTCGCCTCCTCCGCCTCGGCGAGCTCGAGCTCGATCTCCAACCTGAATTCCGAGAGGAAGCGCATCGCCGCCGCCTTTCCCCTCGTGCTCTGCTTCAGGCAGGGCACGCCGGTGTTCCTGGTCCTCTGGACCTTCTTCCCGGTCACCTCGTCGGCCACCGTCACGACGGCCTGCCATTTACCCTTGTTCTTCCTCACGCCGCCGGGTCCGCATACGCGTAAGGTTTTATTGCTGCATTTCTCGTTTTGCATGTCTGCTCCTAAATCCGCAGTTGATTAGAAACAGGCGGGCCCACCTGCGGGAACCCGGAGAGGCGACGATTCGGGGCTCCTACCCCCGTTGATTAAATCATCGGCTGCACCGCGCTCCTCGAAGCCGATAATATGCTATCTGGACAGACCGCGCTGAGCTGGTAAAATTTACAAATGCGGAAATGCGCTACTTGCGCTATCTGCGCGTGTTTTAACAAAATTAGCACAGGTCAGGGTCATTCTGACCCCGCTGGGGGTCAAGGGGTCGCTGGTTCGAATCCAGTCGTCCCGACCAGAAGTTTGCAGGTCAGGCACCTAGTGCCTGACCTTTTTTGTTTTAATCACCATGATTATTTTGCTTAAAGCA
The DNA here is from genome assembly GCA_902496335.1 of uncultured Collinsella sp. GTDB lineage: Bacteria > Actinomycetota > Coriobacteriia > Coriobacteriales > Coriobacteriaceae > Collinsella. Next base: position 29,968 of record CABVAO010000021.1, on the reverse strand, counting down.
ACAACGTTCCCGCTCGATGTAATCACCGAATCAAAACGTGTACATCAGCCACCGAAATCGACATTTTTCGACATGTTTGGAGGCTGATGTACACGAATGCGAAATCCCCGCCGCCTAAAAACGCCCTCCACATGTCTGGACTCTCTATGCTTACGCTGGATAGACATCGCCGGAACGGGTATAGTATCGAAAGTTTTGTCGTTAACCAGCGGGGGAGTCCTGTGGGCATCAAAAAGAAGATCAAAAAGGAGCTTATCGGCACTTCCGATTACCCGTCGAATAAGATCTTTACGATCTCCAATTTCATCACCTTTACGCGCCTGATCCTCACCCTGGTATTCCTGTACCTGTTTGTGACGGATAACAACCGCGTCATCGCCATCGTTATCTACGCCGTTGCCGCCTCCACCGACTGGATGGACGGTCAGATCGCCCGCATGACTAAGACGGTCTCGTGGCTCGGCAAGGTCATGGATCCCATTTGTGACCGTGCGCTGCTGTTCACCGGCGTGCTGGGACTGGTGGTTCGCGGAGAGCTGCCCATCTGGGTCTGCGTGCTCATTATCGGCCGCGACATCTATCTGGGCATCGGCACGCTTATCGTGCGCCATTATCACCGTCGCCCCATCGATGTTGTCTTCCCCGGAAAGATTGCCACAGCGCTGCTCATGACCGGATTCTCGCTCATGCTGCTCGGGTTCCCCGTTGTTGACGGCCTGCAACTTTTACCTTCAACTCTCACGGCCTTCCCGGGCCTCAACGGAAGCTCGGTGCCCCTCGGCATCTTCTTTGTGTACGGCGGCGTGATCTTCTCCATGCTCACGGCTGTCATCTACTCCATTAAGGGCGGAGCGGCCATTAAACAGGCTCTCACGCATCCCGAGGACGAGGACATCGACTTTCTGAACCCTGAAATCGAAGACTGATTCGTTGGGGTATGATTACGTACGGTTCATAATTTGCGGCACGTCCGCGATAAGTTAGGGGTTGTCATGGACAACATGGTTAACAATATGCCTCAGAATGATAAGACTGCTGACGCTACCTGCGTATTCCGCGTGCCTTCAAGCGACGTCACCGTTCCCGACCTCATGGCCAACGTGCGCATCACCGCCCCCGTTCTGTCCATCGTCAAGGGTCCGCAGACTGGTGCCGCCTTTGAGCTCGAGGACGACGTGACCACCATCGGCCGCGATCCTGCGAACGGTATCTTCCTCAATGACATGACCGTTTCGCGCAGCCACGCGCGCATTATCCGCGAGGGCCTCGGCGCTCGCATCGAGGACTTAGGCTCGCTCAATGGCACCTGGGTCGACGGTGCCATCGTCAATGCAGCCCCGCTGCACGACGGTTCTTCCGTGCAGATCGGTACGTTTACGCTCATCTACCACGAGAGCACGCCGGAGCGCATCGAAACCGGTGAGTAGGGCATGGCCGAACGCAACTATCTGAGTATCGGCCAAGTCGTCAACCTACTTCGAGGCGCATACCCCGATCTTTCGAACTCAAAAATTAGATTTCTAGAGGATGAGGGGCTCATTACCCCTCATCGTACGCCTAAGGGATACCGTCAGTACTCCAAGGAGGATGTTGATCGCCTGGAGGTCATCCTGCACTTGCAGAAGACCCGCTACATGCCGCTCAACGTGATTAAGCAGCGCTTGGAAAACGCCACGGACCTGTCAACGCTCGCTTACGAGGTGGGCTTGCAGTCCGATGTTCCGCTCAAGACGGAGCCCGAGGAGACTAAGCAAAAGCTGCATCCCATCGAGACCATTCCCGATATGCTGGGCGTCGAGATTTCGTTTATCCGCTCGCTCGCCGAGAACGACCTCATTCGCATCATCAAGAGCCCGCAGAATCGAGAGCTCGTCGATGGTCGCGATTTCCCGATCATCCGCTACTGCTCCGAGCTGTCACGCTTCCATATCGAGCCGCGCAACCTGCGTCAGTACGTGTCTTCCGCCAACCGCGAGTCCTCGATGTTTGAGCAGGTGCTCGTGAGCATGCTCGGAATGGATACCTCCGATGACGAGCGCGACGCCAAGCTCGAGCGTGCGTTTAAGAAGCTACACGACCTGACGGAGGGTGTGCACACCGCGCTGCTCAAGAACCGCGTTTTTGAGTCGCTCAACGCCGTGGTCGAGGACGCCGACATCGATGCACTCGATGAGGAAATCACTCGCTCCGAGTCCACCAAGACCAAAAACGAAGAGACAGCCGCGCCGGCTTCGCACGAGGATTCTCTCGTAAAGCCGCTCAAGGTCGTCGCCCCTTCGCAATCCGGCACCGCCACCGCGGGCAAATAACAGCTGCTGAAATTTCGGCAACCCATTGAAAGGTCATGCAATGTACGACTTCGAATCTCAAATCGTCGACATCCCCGACTATCCCGAGCCCGGAGTCATCTTTAAAGACATCACGCCGCTCTTTGGCAATCCCGAGGCGCTCAAAGCCATGACCGATGCCCTCGCCGAGCACTTTGCCGGCATGGGAATCACCAAGGTCGTGGGTCCCAAGGCTCGCGGCTTTATGGTTGGCGTACCGGTGGCTGTAGCCCTTGGCGCCGGCTTTGTTCCCGCACGTAAACCGGGCAAGCTACCGCGCGAGACCGTGAGCCAGAGCTACGAGCTCGAGTACGGCACCGATTCAATTGAGATCCATGCCGACGCTATCAGCTCTAAAGATACCGTGTTGATTCTGGACGACTTGGTCGCGACGGGCGGAACCGTCGAGGCAACAGGTAAACTGGTGCGAGATATGGGCGCAAAGCTTGTCGGTTACGGTTGTATCCTAGAGCTTGCGTTTCTCAACCCGCGCGAGAAGCTCACGCCGTCTGATGACGATGTGGAGCTCTTTAGCCTGGTGACGGTGGACTAGCCGTTACCCTTAGTTACTGGAAAGGAAGCTACATGCGCACAGCAAACACGCACAAAAACATGGCACGCTGCGCTGCTACGGCAACCCTCGCTTGTGTTTTGGGCTTGGGCCTCGCGGCTCCTGCCTACGCCGATACCGCATCCGACCTTGCCGCTGCTCGTACGAAGCTCGAGCAGATCGGTACCCAAACCCAGCAGATTTACGATGATCTCGCCACGCAGACGCAGGCGCTCGATCAGACTGCTGGCGAGATCACGCAAAAGCAGCAGGAGATCGCCGATGGTCAGGCCAAGCTCTCGACCTATGTCGCCGGCGAGTACAAAACCGGCGGTCTGAGCCTGCTTCAGGTTCTGACGGGTGTCGATGACCTGAGCGATATGCTCAACCGTCTGTTCTACTACGGCAAAGTTTCCGATAAGCAGGCTCAGACCATTCAAGAGGTCAAGGAACTTAAGCAGCAGCTCACCGATAAGCAGTCCGAGCAGGAAAAGAACGTCGCCGCCACGCAAAAGAAGGTTGATGAGCTTAACGCCCAGCAGGCTGAAGCCCAGAACGTCGTAAACTCCTTGGATTCGCAGCTGCAGGCCGAGCTTGCCGCCGAGGCCGAGGCCAACGCCGCGCTGCAGGCCGGCATCAACGCCAGCACCGCCGAGAAGGCCACGGTGAGCAACGAGACTGCCGGTACGACCGAGAACACCAACAACGGTGGCCAGACCAGCAATAACAACAACCAGGGCGGCAACACTCCGGCTCCTACGCCGGCACCCGCTCCGACGCCGCAGCCCTCCACGCCTGCTCCGGCTCCGACGCCTTCTGCTCCGAGCCAGTCCGTCGACGGCGGTTCTGTTGTCTCGCGTGCATACAGCAAACTTGGTTGCGCCTATTCTTGGGGCGGAATTGGCCCGAACAGCTTCGACTGCTCTGGTTTTGTTAGCTATTGTCTCACTGGTCGCTATTGCCGCCTGGGCACCACGGGCACTTTTATGGGCTGGACGCGTGTGTCCGATCCGCAGCCCGGTGACGTTGTTGTCAACTCGTACCACACCGGCATTTACATCGGTGGTGGTCAGATGATTCATGCTTCCGACTACAACACGGGTGTTATCATCAGCTCCGTTGCCGCCGGCATGAACAACAACTACATTTTCGTGCGCTACTAAGTATTCAGATAAAGCAAACGGATATGGACCTCGTGGCTTTGAGTCATGGGGTCCATTCTTTTGCCTTTAGTGCAGTCCGCTATCTAGTTTTGAATACTAGATAGCAGCCCAATCGGTCTGCAAGATGGCTATAATTGAATGGGAACGATTAGAAAGGACCCTCTATGAGCTGGGCACTTATCTCCGATTCAAGCTGCAACCTCCGCGATTGGCAACCGACCGCGCCCCATACCACCTTTGCATTTGCGCCCCTCAAAATTCGAGTGGGGGAGCGTGAATTCGTCGATGATCTTTCGCTCGATGTTCATGAGCTCAACTGCGCTGTTCAGGCGGAGACGAACGCTTCTTCGAGCGCTTGTCCCAGCGTAGGGGAGTGGGCCGAGCTCTTCAAATTGGCAGACAAGACCATCTGCATGCCGATCTCTGAGGGTGTGTCGGGCAGCTACAACGCGGCAGCCACTGCTCGCGATATGGTTCTTGCCGAGGAGCCCGACCGACAGATTCATCTAGTCAATTCACGCGCAGCTGGCGGCAAAATGGACCTCATTTTCCTGCTGTTCGACCGCTATCTTGCAAGCAATCCGGATGTCTCATTCGAGGACGCTTGCGCATACTTCGATAGCCTTGAGCAGAACAGCAAAATCCTCTTCAGCTTGTGCAATTACGAAAACCTGGCCAAAGCCGGACGTATCCCTAAGGCAGCCGGCGTCATTGCCAACAAGCTCAATATCCGCATTTTGGGCACGGCGAGCGAGGCCGGTAAAATCGAACTCGTCGGGCACACGCGTGGCGAAAAGAAGATGCTCAACAAGATCATCGACACCATGGAAGCCGAGGGTTTTACGGGCGGCGAGGTCATCATCGATCACGTTGAGAACGAAGCTGGAGCCCGGGCGCTTACTGACCGCATAGTCGAGCATTGGCCCGGCTCCAAGACCATCATCATGCCCTGCAACGGCCTGGATTCCTATTACGCCGAGATGCACGGCCTGATCATCGGCTACGGCATGGGCGTAGCTTCGGGCAAATAAAGTCCAACCAAGCAAAATTACGGGGGGGATAAAGCGACAGATGCCTCTTTATCCCGCCCGTTTTATACGTCGACTAGCTATTAAACCCGTTGAACTTGAGATAGCTCATCAGGTACGCCTTCGAAACGAAGGAGGAAACCGCGCTGCGCACAAGCAGCGACTCACGCGTTACCTGATGCGCCGTATCGGGAACCGGCGTCTGCTCGACGGAAAACGCCGAACGAATCGATGCCTCGAGCTGATCGACCACATAATCGAAGGCCGTCGGGGCATCGTAGCTCAAACGCTGAATGTTAAAGAGTGCCTGCACCGCAGCAATAGGTAGCACCTGTTTAAAGATGCAGATAGCGATCAGGCGGGCAATCTGCTCGCGGCCATATTGCTTTTTGACCGGAGCAGGCACTAGGCCGACCTTTACGTAGTTATTGATCATCGATGGCGTAATGATGGGCTGCTCAACGCAAATGGACAGCGGCTCCATCCACAGCGCAACATACTCAATGACCTGGTCGCGGTAGAGCGTCACATTTGGCAACTGGTCATAGCGCGGCAGACTCAACGTATTGAGTTTGCGCACGATATCGGACTGAATAAATGCATCGGGCAGCACAGTGGGCTGAATATCCTCAGGCTTAATGCTGACCGACGAATCAGACATCGGAATAACGTGTTTAACGTGATTCATAAAGGTCCTCCGTTCATTTTTTATATTGTATTCTACGTAATCTAGTTTTGCATACCACATAGCCGGCAAGAAAATTGGCGGGACGGAGCACTGATACATCGTCCCGCCACTTAGTAAATTGATAACAACATTACATAAGATATATTATCGTACTTATCCACGAAGAAATGCGTATGCACTGGTTGCCGCTATGGCTCCATCAGAAACGGCGGTCACAACCTGGCGTAAACGCTTGGAACGGATATCGCCAGCGGCAAATAAACCTGGCGTGCGGGTCGCCATAGATTCATCAGTTAGAATGCCGCCATCAGGCGCCAAATCGACGAGATGCTCAACAAGCTCGGTATGGGGTTGCGTGCCGGCAAAGACAAAAATGCCAAACGAGCCAGGCTCAAATGACTCGGAATGAATTTCCCCGGATGCATTGTCCTTAAAGGCGATCGTCGTTGGCATCGCTTCACCAGAAAGTTCAACAATACTAGTTTGGTACCTAACTGTAATATTGTCCTTTTCGAGTACTTTCTGAACAACACCATCAGGCGCACGGAACTGGTCGCGGCGCAGCACGATGGTCACACTGCTGGCAATGTCTGACAGGAACAGTGCCTCTTCGCATGCCGAATTGCCACCACCGATTACAAAGACCTGTTTGCCACGGAAGAACATGCCGTCACACGTCGCGCAATACGAAACGCCACGACCGCGATACGTATCCTCGCCAGCGAAACCTGCCGGACGCGGCGTGGCACCCATGCAAGCGATAACACTCCTAGCCGTCGTATCACCAACATCGTGATGAACGGTAAACAATTTGGAGCCGGCATCGTAATCGACACCCGTCACCATGCTCCATTCAACCTGAGCCCCTAGGCCTTCTGCATGTTGTTGGAATCGCTCACCGAGTTCAGCGCCGCTCAGTAGCGGAATGCCCGGATAGTTCTCGACCTCATTGGTTGTGGCGATCTGTCCTCCCGACATGCCCTGCTCAATCACGGTCGTCGTTAGGTTGGCGCGCGCCGCGTAAATGGCTGCAGCATAGCCCGCAGGGCCGCCGCCGATAATCGCAACATCAATCGGCTGATCGGTAGTCATGGAATATCCTCTCGTCGATACATTGACGTTCTTTGCGCTCATACCCAAATTTACGTGAACATGACACTCATGCACTACAATGATTCATTGCGAAACAAAGATGAAGGGGAGTTATCGATGGATCAAACGCAGACGAGCAACGACGCTCCCCTGCCAACGCAAAGCACTCCCCAACCGGAGCAAATGACCGTTTCACCTGCACAAAAACCCCTAGTAACCATTGTGCACGCATCGGTTGGATCGGGCCACAAAGCCGCCGCCAACGCGATTGCACAAGCATTTGATCTTATCCGCGGCACCAAGGGAATCCCTGAGGATGTTGAGATCGAAGTCCTGGATATCCTCGATTTTGGACGCATTAGGTTCGATGGTAATAAAACAGCGGCTTCGTTTACCGGCGCCACGCGCCCCATATATGACCTAACCTGGCGATATACGTTTACGGGACATCTGCTCTGGGGTGGCGGCACGGCATGGTCGCGAATTATGTTCCCCGCCTTCAACGATTATGTCCGCACCCGCAGGCCCATGGCCGTGGTTGCAACACACATTACGGCAGCCAATGTTGCTGTGGGCGCCCGCGTCATCACGGGTATCGATTACCCGGTCATCTGCGTACCAACAGACTATGAAGTCGAAGGCTTTTGGCCCCACAAGGACACCGACCTGTTCTGCGTGGCCAACGAGTTTATGGCCGAAACGCTGCGCCCACGCAAGGTGCCCGAGTCTAAAATCCGCATAACGGGCATCCCCATCCGAGCTGGTTTCGATACCGATTACAATCGTGAGGATGAGCTGAGTAAGTTCAATTTGCCGGCAGACAAGACGGTCGTGCTAGTTATGGCTGGCGCCAGCCTGCCGCAACCTTACGTGCGCTTCCGGGCGGCGATGGAGCATACGCTCCCCTTCTTACGCAGCTTTGAGGACATGCATTTTGTCTTTTTGCCGGGCAAGGATGAGGAATACGCCACCCGCCTCAAGACGCTCTTTGACGCCATGAAGCTCGAAAACGTCACAGTTCTGGACTACGTGGACGACATGGCGGCCCTCATGCACGGCTGCGACCTGGCAATCCTCAAATCGGGCGGACTCACCGTCACCGAGTGCCTGTGCGCGCATCTGCCGATGATCCTGCTGGGCAAATCATACGGCCAGGAAAAGGCCAACACCACGATGCTCACCGGCATGGGCGCCAGCATGCATGTCACCACCGCACGAGAACTCATCGTAACCCTACGTCACTTGCACGACCATCCCGAATCACTCAAAGCCCTACTCATCAACGGCGAAGTGCTACGCCGCCCCCACGCAGCCGAAGACATAGCCATCGCAAGCATGGAGCTCGTAGGCAAGCCCCAAAAACGTAAACGAGCCTTCTGCCGCTTCTACTGGGGAGGAAAACCCGCGCACATCCGCTAGTGTCTTAATGTCCGCTTGCCTGTGGGAGGCCCCTATATATCATCCCATGCTCAATCATTCTCGCTTCGCAGGGCACACTAACCCCTCCCGTCCGGGGCTCATCCATATCATTCCATGCTCAAACATTCTCGCTTCGCTGCGCTCGCTGCGAAACTGCGCGTGGAACGATATGGGTGAGCCCCGGACGGGAGGCTTCTTGCTTGAAAACAAATTGAAATCCAACTAGTAAGCCGGTGCGACAAAGGAGAAACCCCCTTGTCGCACCGGCTTACCAATTGATTAATGCTAACGGTTACCAGCGAAGATACACGGTAGTTGCAGGCATGCAAACGTAGCTCACCCGTGGGAGGTCCCTATATATCGTTCCACGCGCAGTTTCGCAGCGCAGCGAGAATGTTTGAGCATGGAATGATATATAGGGGCCTCCCACGGGTGAGCGGACATTACAATACGCCGCTAGAACCGAAACCGCCGACTCCTCGGTCGGTTTTATCCAGTTCGTCTACCTCTATGAGGTTAACCGTGGGGACTTCTTGGATGACGAGTTGGGCTATGCGGTCGCCTTTGTTGATTTGGATGTTGTTGGAGGGATCCAGGTTGATGAGGATAACCTTGAGTTCTCCTCGGTAGTGGGCGTCGATGAGGCCCGGCGTATTGACTATAGACAGGCCCTGTTTGATGGCCAGACCGCTACGGGGCTGGACGAAGCCGGCGTAGCCGTCGGGCAGGGCGATGGCCAGCCCAGTAGAGACCAGACGACGTTCGAAGGGCTTCAGGACGCAGTCCTCGTTGGAGCGCAAATCCAAGCCGGCATCGGTGGGATGGGCGTATTTGGGAAGCTCGACGGTGGGGTCGAGACGCTTTATGTTGACGGTAATGTTGGGCATGGAATCACCTTAGCTTGTCGAGCTCTTGCAGAAACTCATCGACGTCTTTGAAATCGCGGTAGACCGAGGCAAAGCGGATGTAGGCCACCTTGTCGATCTTGGCCAAGCGCTTGAGCACCATGTCACCCAACTCATGGGACGTGACGGCCGTCAGCGTGCGAGAGCGCAGCTCGACCTCGATGTCGTCGATAATCTCATTGAGCTTCTTAGTATCGATATCACGCTTGATGGTGGCGCGCATCAAGCCGACGAGCAGCTTATTGCGATCGAACCGCTGCTTGGTTCCGTCTGACTTAATGACCTCGATTGGGTCTTCGCATCGCTCGAACGTTGTAAAGCGGTAGTTACACGAGCAACATTCGCGACGACGCTTAATGGTGTTATTAGACTCCTGCATACGGGAATCAACGACGCGGGTATGTGCCTTGCCGCATTTGGGACAGCGCATGGTACCTCCTCTTAAACGATAACAAGGGTACCATGCGCAGCGCGATAATGATTACGAACGAGCAGGAACCTTAAGATGCGCACCGGCGGCGAGCGAACCATGCTCCAGATGATTGACACTACGAATCATGTCGGAAGTCTCTTGCGTGGAAAGGCCTTCGATTGGATATTCCTCGGCAAGCGACCAAAGAGAATCGCCAGGCTGAACGCGAATGGTCTCGTAGGTAACATTGGAAACGGACTCGGCATACGCGGCGTGACGAGCGCTAAAGACCGACGTAGCGAGGACAAAGAAGAGCGTAAGCGCAACGGTAACGGCGACAATCGTCGGAACCTTCAGGGCAACGCGAGCCGGCGCGACTACAGCCTGCTGATTGCGAGCAGGCTTTACGGTCAAAGGCTGAAAGCCGGAGCGGCCGCCCTGAACAACCGTAAAAGTGGGTTCTGCAGGCGTCTCGAGCTTAAGGGCGAGGTTTCCCTGGACCATATTCGTTGCGTTCATCATGTTCTCCTCTCGCGTGTTTTGCTGAGAACAGTTTTATCAAGCCGCGCGGACAAAAATGTCTAGCGCGAGAACGAATGTTCGGTTATTATTATCTTCGAACAGTTGTTCCTGTCAAGCAAAATTCGAACATTTGTTTGACATGGGTAGAGAGGATGCCCTGATGGCTCGCAAAATTACCAAGCGTCAGCAGCAAATTTACGACTTCATCAAGGAATATCAGCAGGAGAAGGGTTATCCGCCCAGTGTGCGCGAGATGGCTTCTGCCGTGGGCCTTTCCTCCCCCAGCACCGTGCACGCCCACTTATCTGCCTTGGAGGCGCGCGGGCTGCTCAAGCGCGATGCCACCAAACCGCGCGCCCTGGAACTCTTTAACGAGGACGGCTCCTCTGTCTCAATTTCTAAATCTGACGAGCCCACCGCACCTCGCGGAACGGTCTCGCTACCGCTCGTTGGTCGCGTCGCGGCTGGGATTCCCATTCTGGCCGAGCAGAATATCGAAGACACTTTTACTATCCCGACCGAAATCGCCACTGATCAGGGTTCCTTTATCCTTGAGGTGCATGGGAGCTCAATGATCAATGTCGGCATCTTCAATGGCGATTACATCATCGTCCGTGAACAAAAGAGTGCCATGAACGGCGAAATCGTCGTGGCCATGATTGATGGTTCAGCGACCGTCAAGACGTTCTACAAGGAGCAGGGACGCGTACGCCTACAGCCTGAGAATGACACCATGGAGCCTATCTATGCAACAAATCCCGTTATTTTGGGCAAAGTCGTCGGCTTGATGCGCCGGTTCTCGTAATGCAAAAACGCATCACCATCTTTGATACCGTCCGCGGGTTTACGATGATTTCAATGGCAGGTTTTCACGCTTGCTACGATCTCGCCTACCTGTACGGTTGGGATATGCCCTGGTTTACCCAGACTGTCTTTCAAGACATCTGGCGCGCCAGCATCAGCTGGGTATTCTTGTTTATCGCGGGTTGGATGTGCACTCTTTCGCGCAACAATATCAAACGTGCCGCCAAATACGCCTTAGCAGCACTCGTCGTCTGGCTGGCAACAACACTTGTCTCAGTCGATGATTCGGTTAATTTTGGCATCATCTACTGCATGGCCGCATGTACCGGCATCGTGGCGTTGACCGATCCCGTCCTTAAAAAGATATCAGCGAGATGGGGCATGTCCCTATGCCTTGTGATGTTCGCCCTCACCTGGAGCATCCCCAAAACAATCTACCCTGTCCCCTACCTGGCGTGGCTGGGATTTCCGAGCCCTGGGTTTGTCTCAGGTGATTACTACCCCATCATCCCGTTTATCTTTATGTATCTTGCAGGATACTTCGCCGCACATATAGCGCAGGGAATCGATAAGACCGTCCCTAGCTGGGCCTACGCCAACTCCCTGCCGGCGCTCGCCAGCCTTGGACGTTATGCACTACCCTTTTATCTGCTGCATCAGCCCATTATACTGGGCATTTTGGAGCTCGCCTACTCGGTGCGATAACGCTCGAGCCGCGGTGCGACACGAGCCGGCAGTTTCGCCACAATACGAACGCCATCCTCAAGATATTCCTCATGCAAAAGGGTCCCCTGCTCATGCACGAGTGTAATGAGCGCACCTTCACGATATGGAATGTCGGCTGAAAGCAGTACATCGGTGGCAGCTGCCTCGCGAGCAATGCGATCGACGAGATCGTCGAGCCCCTCGCCCGTTTGGGCCGAGAACAGAACGGCTTCCGGAAAACGACGACGGAAACTCAATCGATCAACGCTATCGAGAAGATCGATTTTATTGAATACGGTCAGCGTTAGGCGCTCTCCGGCGCCGATCTCATCAAGCACGCGGTCGACAGCCTCCAGCTGTCGCTCATAGTCCTCGTCAGACGCATCTACGACTTTGAGAATTAGATCGGCACCCAACACCTCGGACAGCGTCGATTTAAAGGCATCGACAAGACCATGCGGCAGCTTTTGAATAAAGCCGACGGTATCGGTAATCGTCATTCCGCGACCGCCGGGCAGGCGATACGAACGCGTCGTCGGGTCGAGCGTAGCAAACAGCTTGTCCTGCGAAAGTACCGTAGAGCCTGTCAGGCGATTGAGCAACGTCGATTTACCGGCATTGGTATAACCGGCTAACGCGACGCGAAACGCCGGTGACTCAATACGACTCTTGGATTGAACATCACGACGCTGTTCAACCTGCTTGATCTCACGACGAAGCGCAGCGATCTTATTACGAATGAGGCGACGGTCGACCTCGAGCTGACTTTCGCCCTGACCAAAGCGTGAGCCGATGCCGCCGCGCGTCTGTTCCTTGGCGAGATGGCTCCACATGCCGCGCAGACGAGGCAACAGATATTGAAGCTGCGCCAGCTGTACCTGTAGGCGTCCCTCACGCGTCTGAGCATGCAGGCCAAAGATATCCAAGATCAGTGCCGTACGATCGATAATCTTTACCGGCTCGCCCACGGCTTTCTCCAAATAGGATTGCTGCGAGGGCGTCAGGTCGTCGTCAAAAATAACGACATCGGCATCCATGCGATGTACCAGACCGCACAGCTCCTCTACCTTACCGGAACCGATAAATGATTTGGGATACGGCTTTACCAAACGCTGAGACAAGCGAGCCACGCACTGGGCACCAGCCGTGTGGGCAAGGCGCTCCAGCTCATCGAGCGATCGATCGAGTGGCCATGCATTGTCGCGCCACTCAACACCAACCAAAATGGCACGCTCGGGCTCGGGTGCCGTGGGAACAAGGGGGAAACGAGCCATTAGGCAGCCTCAATACGATGCAGGATATCAGCAACGACCTCATCGATCGTACATTCATCCATATCAAACCACGCGATACGGTCATCGCGCTTAAACCACGAAAGCTGACGTTTGGCATAGCGACGCGAACGCATCTTAATGAGTTCGCGAGCCTCATCCATGCTCGTCACGCCATTAAAAGCATCGATGATCTCTTTATAGCCAATTGCCTGCATCGAAGTCAGGGCATCTCCCAGCCCCTGGTCCATAAGACCGCGAACCTCATCAACAAGACCCTGTTCAAACATCAGATCGACGCGCAGGTTAATGCGCTCGTAGAGCACCTCGCGATTACGCGTCAGACCAAACCACAGAGCGTGATAATGCTCGCGCGGAACACTAAACTGCGACCTTTGCTGCGCATAGGAGACGCCATCATCGTGCATTTCGAGCGCGCGAATCACGCGGCGAACATTATGGGGGTGGATGACCGCAGCGGACTCGGGGTCACGCTCGGCAAGCAGGGCATGCAGTTCTTCCTCACCAATACGCTCGGCAAGCTCCTGATAGCCCGCACGGCGATCGTCCTCAAGCTCACCCGAGGGAAAGTCCATCTCATCGAGGGCAGCCTTGAGATACAGCCCCGTACCTCCGCAAAAAACCGGCAGGCAACCCGAACCAAGGAGACGTTCAACATGCGCGCGAGCGTCAACCTGATAAAGCGCAGCAGAATACGCGACGCCGGGATCCACGATATCGACAAGGCGCAAGGGTGCCGAGCACTCCTCGGGCGTCATCTTGGCCGTACCGATGTCCATGCCGCGATAGATTTGCATCGCATCGCACGACAGCACTTCGGACGAAAGACGAGCTGCCAAACGGTCGGCAACAGCACTCTTACCAACCGCCGTCGGACCGACGATCGCAACGGCGGAAAGACCTGCCTCGGGAGAAACCATTAGCGCGGCTCGCCCACAACGGAGCCGGACAAATACCAGGTCTTGGCAACGTCGACATCAACATCAACGATCTTGCCAACAAGCTGATCGATGCTGTAACCCTCGGGGATGGGCGCATGCACGGTCTGATTCTTGGGACTCTTGCCCAGCAGGACCGCGTCGTTCTTTTTACTCGTTCCCTCAATGAGCGCCGGCACCACAGTATGAAGCTCACCCTGGTTATACTCGTGTGCCGTAGTCTCGATAACCTTAACCAGGCGGTTGAAACGCTCGAGAATAACCTCATGCGGCGTAGGATCGTCAATCTCTGCGGCCGGGGTACCGGCGCGCTTGGAATAGATGAAGGTGTAGGCCTGAGCATAGCGGACCGTCTCGGCAAGTGAGAGCGTCTGCTCAAAGTCTTCTTCAGTCTCGCCCGGGAAGCCAACGATAATGTCGGTCGAGAGTGCGATATCGGGCATACGGTTGCGAATGCGATCGACCAAGCCCAAATAGTCCTCGCGTGTATAACGGCGATTCATCTCTTTGAGGATACGCGTGGAGCCCGACTGAACGGCCAAGTGAAGCTGCGGCATGACGGCGGGCGTCTCGGCCATAGCGTCGATGGTCTCGGGCAGCAGGTCCTTAGGATGAGAAGAGGTAAAGAAGATACGCTCCACACCCGTATCGCCCACGGCACGCAACAGGTCGGCAAAGCGCGGCTTGCCAAACAGATCGCGACCATAGGAGTTGACGTTTTGACCCAGCAGTGTAATCTCACGCACGCCCTGGCGCACCAAACCGGTCACCTCGTCGACAATTTCCTCGAAGGGGCGGCTCTTTTCGCGACCGCGCACGTACGGCACGATGCAATAGGTGCAGAAATTATTGCAGCCCGTCATGATGGGCACCCAGGCGTGATACTGGGTCTCGCGATGCCACGGCATGCTCATGGCATCCGTATCCTCATGCTCATTGGTGCGGATATGACGCTTGCCGTCAAGGAACGCCTCGGCAATGAGCTCGGCCACATGTGCGATAGAATGCGTGCCAAAGATGACATTGACGTTATCGACGTTGGTGAGAAGGCCCTCGCCATCACGCTGCGCGATGCAGCCGCCCACGGCAACCACACGCTTGCCCGAAGGCGAAGGCGGCAGGCTTTTGCAGGAATTGCACTGACCGTACAGGCGAGTATCGGCGGCCTCACGCACACAGCATGTCATGAAGACAACAATATCGGCATGCTCGGGATCGAGTGCCATAAGGCAACCATACGAATCGAGCAGACCGCTCACGCGCTCGGAGTCGTGCTGATTCATCTGGCAGCCAAAGGTGCGGATAAAGTAGGTTTTACCGGCAAGAATATCGCGTACGGAACGCTGGTCCATGTGCATAAGTCCTAACGATGGAAGGGAGGCGAATCGAGGCAAGCAGAAGCTATGCCACAGGCTTAACATCATCCATGACGACGTTATCCATTGCAGCTCGATTGATCTGGTGAACGTAGATAGAAAGGCGGATGGCCGTGCGCGATTCCCCGTTAATGAGGATGTCGGAGAACACGGGCGCGCAGGAAATATCAAAACCGGTTGGAATCAAAAAACCGCGTGCGATAGCCACGGCCTTAATGGCCTGGTTGACGGCACCGGCGCCGACACACTGGATGTTGACGGGTACACCATCCTTGACCATGCCGGCGATGGCGCCGGCAACGGACGCGGGCGATGATTTGCTTGATACCTTCAGGCAATCCATGAAGAAACTCCTGCGTTTAAAAGTACGTTTTAACTGCAATAACTTTATCGTACCGAGTGGACTCGGTAAAGGCACTATTCCTCTTTGGCAAGATCGAAGGTCACGGTGATTCGATCACGCGAAACGCGAATCTTTGGGTCGCCGCAAAGGTTGAGATAGTACCGGGCGGCAAGGTCATTAAAGTCGCGCTCCACAGCACGCGAAAACTGTGCCATGTCATCCTTGGCAATACGTAGCCCGCGACGATCCTTCGCGAGATCGACAGGAGCCGGCGCATGCGAGGACGAATCACGCTCGCGCAGCAGACGCGCAGTCACACCGCGAACGGGCTTAATCTGCCCTGCCAAAATGCGATGTGCCGTGCGCTCGGACATCTCAAGACCCAAACCCGAACAGATGCGGATAAAGTCCTCGGCATCAGAGGCAAGGCCTAAACGATCGACAACCGGAAGCTCGCTCTCGTCATCAATAAACAGGAGACGAGACGTATCGAGCCGACTTGACGCCTGAGCATAAAGGGTCGCGGCAATCTCAGACGGAGAACCAAGATAGACATCGCAACCACGCAACTCCTCGAGCGCAAACTCACAAGCAGCGCGAATAATATTATGCGGACCGCGAGCACAGACATAACGTCCGTCCTCATCCTTGACGGCCTGGGGCCAGCTGGACTGATCGGCACGCTCACTGAGGCGGTCGGCTGCAACGCTCACCTTAAAGGCCGAGCCAAGGTCGACACCAGACGTGACCACACGGGCCTCGTCGGTGTTCTGCTTGATCGAAAACAATGCCATGCCACGACCGTGAACGCCCCAACGGTCCATCTTCATGCTCTCGAGCTTGGAGGTAACGCGGGCATCGAAGATTCGCTCTTGCATATCCTGCGGAACGCCCGAACCGTTATCCAGAAAGACAAGCGTGCGGACGCCATCTTCCTTGGTCGTGGCGAGATAGACCTTGTCGGCGCCGGCATCGCGAGCATTACGGAGCATTTCGATGACGATATCCTCGACATGCTGAATGTCGTGCTTTGCCTGGCGCCGCTCGGCCTCCGAAACGCGGAGGCGGACATACCCCTCGCCAAGGTTCTCCTCGACGCGAAGGTTGCCCTCCCCCGACATCGACGCGATAAATGAGATGAGCTCGTTCGCGTCGCTCATGTTATTTAGCGATATCGACAGCGCGGCTCTCGCGAATCACGACGACGCGCACCTGACCGGGATACTCCATCTCTTCCTCGATCTGATGGGCGATATCGTGAGCCAGGACCGTGGACTGGGCATCGGAGATCTTGTCCGGCTGAACCATCACGTGGACCTCGCGACCAGCCTGCATGGCATAGGTACGCTCGACGCCGTCATGGGAGTTGGCGATCTCCTCGAGCTTCTCAAGACGCTTGATGTAGTTCTCGGCAGACTCGCGACGGGCACCGGGGCGAGAGGCAGAGACAGCATCGGCGGCCTGTACCAGGACATCGAGCACCGTGTTGGGGTCGACATCGGCATGGTGAGCCTCGATAGCGTGGACGATAACGGGCTTCTCACCATAACGGCGGGCAAGCTCGGCGCCGATGACGGCATGCGGGCCCTCGACGTCGTGGTCGATTGCCTTGCCAAGGTCGTGCAGCAGGCCGGCGCGCTTGGCGGTCACAACGTCCAGGCCAAGCTCGGAAGCCATCACGCCGCACAGGTCAGAGACTTCGAGGGAGTGCTGAAGCACGTTCTGACCAAACGAAGTACGGTAGCGCAGGGCACCAAGGGTCTTGACGATCTCGGGATGCAGGTCGTGAATGCCGGTATCGAAGGCAGCCTGCTCGCCAGCCTCGCGCACGCGCTGCTGAACCAGGTCGGCAGCCTTGTGATACATCTCCTCGATGCGGGCGGGGTGGATGCGGCCGTCGGCGATGAGGTTCTCGAGGGCAACACGAGCGGTCTCACGACGGACCGGGTCGAAGCTCGAAAGAACGACGGTCTCGGGCGTATCGTCGATCACGAGGTTGACACCGGAAACCTGCTCGAAGGTCCGGATGTTGCGACCCTCGCGACCGATGATACGGCCCTTGAGGTCATCAGAGGGAATGTGCACGGAGGTAACGGTGACCTCGGCTGTGTGGTCGGCAGCGCAGCGCTGAATCGCCAGGGACAGAATCTCCTGGGCGGTCTTGTGGCACTCGGCGCGAACCTGCTGCTCGGACTCGCGAATGATCGTGGCGGCCTCGTGGGTGACCTCGCCGCGAACCTTATCGAGGAGCTCCTTGTGGGCGTCCTCGCGGGTAAGGTCGGCAATACGCTCGAGCTCGGAGGTCTGCTTAGTGCAGAGCTCCTCAAGCTCGCGGGAGCGCTTCTCGACCTGACCGGCCTGGCTGGACAGCTGGTGCTCACGCTTGTCGAGAGCGTCGTTTCGGCGATCAAGGGACTCCTCGCGCTGCATCACGCGGTTCTCAAGCGTACGAATCTCGCTCTTACGCTGCTTGTCCTCGGCCTCGGCGGCCTGCTTGTTCTTGATGATCTCCTCTTTAGCCTCGAGCAGAGCCTCTTTTTTGAGGGTCTCGGCCTGACGCTTAGCATCACCGATCAGGGACTCAGCCTGTGCGTGTGCCGACTGGATCTTTTTGTCGGCCTCGTGAAGACTACCCTGCTTGGCGGTGCGCATGTAGGCAATGGCGGCGATGGCACCCAAAACGATGCCAACGAGCGCTGCGATGATAGGCATGCTCACTCCTTTTTATGGATTCGTTACACAACAAAGCGAACCGTCCTTACGAACGGCTCGCGACATTTGAGTAATATGGGCGCAGCTTATGCGGGTCGGATACAGATAAACATATAAACAAACTCATCACAGATGAGCACATATCACAAAGCAAATGACAGTGTTTATCGTACGTTGAACCACAACAACTGTCAAATAAATGGCCCCGGCACGGCGGCTAAAACGCGGTGAACGGCAGGGCCACAAAGCGTATACGCCTAAACTGCACATTCCTCGCGTTCGGCATCGAGACGTGCCTTAACGGCATCGGCGGCGATGTGATACGAGAAGCCCTTGCCCATCAAAAACCGAACCAGTTTTTCGAATCCGCGCGTCTCTGGAACACGACGCTTGGCGAGCAGGGCTGACGCACGCGTCAAATCGTCTTCGACGGCAAAATAATCCTCGGGATAACCGGGAATGTCATCGAGCACGACATGACGGCGCTTGAGCTCGGTCTCGATTTTGCGCTGTCCCCAACCGCGCCGCTTGCGCTCCTCGATAAAGTACGAGCAAAAGCGGCTCTCGTCTAAAAAGCGATACTCGGTGGCGCGCTCGACGGCGAAATCGATCGCAGGCTGGTGAAAGCCGTAGCGAGCCAGCTTGTCACGGACCTCACCCGTCGCATGGTCGCGGCGCGATAACATCTCGGTCACCATGGTAAGTGCACATTTACGCTCAATGAGCTGCACCGCCTCACGGAAGTTGTCCCAATCACAGGGAAGATCGGGGCGGTTTTTGACATACAGCCGCGCGACCCGCACGGGAATCCAAATGGACCGCTCAAAACCGCCCTCAAGCTCACAATCGATATGTGCGCAAGGCTTTTTGGACGCATACCCGCTCGAGAACGAGGAGGCCGCCTTCTTATCGGGAAAGACGACTGTGGCCTCGGTCACCGTATACGACATGAGCGTAACCGCTACTCGTCGTCATCATCGAGCATGGCGGAACCATCGATGGCGTAAAGCTCGTCAAACTCCTCAGGCGCAGGCTGATCGGTCAGCTCGACCTCGGACGGAGCATCGTCATCAAACTCAAGTCCGCAGGCAAGGCGGACCTTATGCTCAATCTCGTCAGCGCAATCGGGGTGTTCGCGCAGGAACGCCTTGGCGGCCTCGCGACCGTTGCCGAGCTTGTCCTCGCCATAGGCAAACCAGGAGCCCATCTTCTTGCAGATGCCGCACTCGACAGCCATGTCCAGAATCGAGCCCTCCTTAGAGATGCCCGTACCGTACATGATGTCGAACTCAGCAGAACGGAACGGAGCTGCCACCTTGTTCTTAACGACCTTGGCGCGCACGCGGTTACCGATAACCTCGTCCTTAAGCTTAATGCTGTCGATACGGCGAATGTCGATACGCACCGAAGAGAAAAACTTAAGGGCGCGGCCGCCCGTCGTAGTCTCGGGGTTGCCGAACATGACGCCGATCTTCTCACGCAGCTGATTAATGAAGATGCACGTCGTGTTGGACTTAGAAAGCGAGCCGGCGAGCTTACGGAGCGCCTGGCTCATCAGGCGAGCCTGAAGACCGACCGTAGTGTCGCCGATTTCTCCCTCGATCTCGGCACGCGGGGTCAGCGCGGCGACGGAGTCGACGACGATGGCATCGATGGCGCCGGAACGCACGAGCATGTCAACAATCTCGAGCGCCTGCTCGCCCGTATCGGGCTGGGAAATGAGCACCTCGTCGATATCCACGCCGATGCGCGCGGCATACGTGGGATCAAGCGCGTGCTCGGCATCGATAAATGCCACAACGCCACCCATTGCCTGGGCCTCGGCCAGGATCTCGAGCGAAAGCGTCGTCTTACCGGAGGACTCGGGACCGTAAATCTCGACGATACGGCCGCGCGGCACGCCGCCGATACCCAGCGCGGCATCGAGGGCCAGGGCGCCCGTGGGAATGGCCTCGACCTCGAGCTCGGGACCACCGTCGCCGTACCTCATGATGGAACCCTGGCCGAATTTCTTCTCGATCTCGGCCTTGGTGGTGGCGATCATCTCATCGCGCTCTTTACCCGTCGTGCGAGCATGAACGGTACGTACGGGACCTGAATTCTTGGCCATGAATAGCCCTCCTCTTAACAACCTGCATCGATAATAAACGAACGGCTGTTCGTGGTCAACCGTTCAGGCCAATCATATGCAGGCGGTCTTTCCAAAACCCAACCAAACGCCGACCAAACACTGACCAAATGTTTGACCACAAAGGACCAAATATGAACAAGGCGGGCAAAAATACATCTACAACCAGCACAAACGCCAAATGAGCCTAAGGTCCCTATCTCCACAATTAAGGGGCTCGGAGGCCCCTTAAAACACGTCTATTCCATAGAGTTGAGCACAAGGGCAATGCGACCCAATGCCTCCGTGACCGCATGGGCACGAACACACGAACGGTCACCCTCATAGTGGCAGCGCACAGAGTCCACGACCGGCACGCCCCCATCGGCGGAACGATGCGCCCAGCCAATATAGAAAGTGCCCGCCGGATCGTCCTCAGTGCCACCGCCGGGGCCGGCATAACCCGTTGCGCTCACTGCAATATCGCTCTGGTACAGCTCCAGCGAACCCACCGCCATCTCGCGCGCGGTCTGATGCGACACCGCGGTATAGCGGTCGAGCGTCTCCTGCTCAACACCAAGAACGCGATGCTTAATCTCATCGCAATAGGTCACCGCACCGCCACGCAGCACCGCCGAGGCACCCGGGATATCGGCAATCGTCGATGCGATCATACCCGCCGTCAGCGACTCAGCCGTCGAAACCGTCACGCCCCGAGCGCTCGCGTGCTCGACAATATCGCGCGCCAGCTCCTCGTTATGTGCGGAAATCTGCTCAAATGATTCCGTCATGCCTACCAGGACCTAGACGGAAAAGACTATCTTGCGGCAGTTCCAGAAGTACTGGGCGCCCGAGATAACGGTCAAGACAACGGCAACGGCATACAGGAAGCGCGACACCGAGTAGATGCCGAGCGTCAGCGCCACCGGGCCAAGGTGCAAGCCGGCCATAGCAAAAACGCACAGGTAACCGCAAATGGAGACCATCGTGGTTGCCGTCTTGTACTTGCCGAGCTTATCGGCCGCAACGACCACGCCGGCCGCACTCGCAACCATGCGAAGCGCGCTCACCAGCAGCTCGCGGAACAGGATAATGAACACCGACCACACGGTCACCGCGTCAAAATCCAAGAACAGCAGCAGGGCCGAGAACACCAGCAGCTTATCGGCGATGGGGTCCAAGAATTTACCGAAGTCAGTGATCTCATTGCGCGAACGCGCCAGATAACCGTCGACCTTATCGGTGCACGACAGGATCACATACAGAATGAAGGCAGCGGCGGCGAGCGGGCCGTCGAAGGTGCTCCAATCCGTACCGGCAACACTCGTGTGAGAAAGCGCCGACACGATCATGAACACCGGGATAAAGACGATGCGCACGCACGTCACGATGTTGGCGGGCGTCCAGACACTCGTCAGTTCCTTATTGCTCTCGTTTGCCACGATGCTCTCCTACTCCACAACATGGCCGATAAGCTCATAGCAGAAGCTATCGGTAAACTCGACAGTCAGAATATCGCCCACGGACGCCTCGCTGGCGTCCAAGTGCACCGCGCCATCGGAATCGGGCGCCTGGAACCAGGCATGGCCGATCAGCTCGGCGCCGTCCTCGGTTTCTTCGATACCGTCGACGATCACCTGGGCGCGCTCGCCCACATGTGCGGCGGTGGCGGCAAAACCGAGCGACTCGGCCAGGTCCATGGCCTCCTGGGCGCGCTCGAGCTTGACCTCTTCGTCGACATGGCCCTCCATCTTAGCGGCCAGGCTGCCCTCCTCCTGCGAGTAGGCAAAGACGCTCGTGTAGTCAAAGCCGACGGTGTCCATAAAGTCGATGAGGTCGCGGAACTCGTCGTCGGTCTCGGTCGGGAAGCCGACCATGGCCGTGGAACGGATCACGATGCCGGGGATACGCTCACGCAGATCGCGGAACAGGTCCTCGAGCTCTTGGCGCGAACCGGAACGGCGCATAGCCTTGAGGATGCGCGCGTCACAGTGCTGCACGGGGATATCGATATAGGGCAGCACCTCGGGCGTATCGCGAATCGTATCGATAAGCTCGTCGGTCATGCCCTCGGGCTGCAGATAGAGCACGCGGACCCAGACGTTGTGCGGGCGCACGGCCTCGGCGACGGCACGCAGCAGCTGCGCCAGATTGCGCGGCGAGCCCTCGGTGACGTCCTCGTCGGCAAAGTCGGTACCCCAAATGCCCGTGTCCTGGCCAATCAGCACAATCTCGCGCACGCCGCCGGCAACCAGGTCGCGCACCTCGGAGATAATGCTCTCGGCATTGCGCGAATGATAGCGACCGCGAATATAGGGGATCATGCAGAAGCTGCAGAAGCGGTTGCAGCCATCGGAAATCTTGACGTAGGCAACGGCGCCCTCGACGGTACGCTTGACCTGCGGGATATAGGCTGCGATCTCACGCTCGACACCCAGCACGCCATCGATGACCGCCACGATGCCGTCCTCCTCGTCGGCCTTCACAAAGGCAGCGACCTCGGGCAGCTCGTCAGGCAGGTCGTCGCCATAGCGCGACGGCACGCAGCCGCACATAACGATGGGGCAAGAACGAACGCCGTCCTGAACCTCGTTGGCGAGCTCGAGCGTGGTCTCGATGCTCTCGGACGTTGCGGAGGCGAGAAACGAGCATGTATTGACGATGGCGATATCGGCATCCTGCGGGTCGAATGCCTCCTCGTAGCCCGCGGCGGTCAAAAGAGAACGCATGCGGTCGGTGTCAACCTCGTTCTTAGCGCACCCGAGGGTGATGTAGAGCACGGAGCCCAACGGTGTATCCATGTTGGAGAGCAGTCCTTTCGATTGATATTAGCGGTAGTTGGTGAACTGCAGCGGCTGGCCGTAGTCCTGGTCACGCAGGAACTGGATCACGGTCTGCAACGCGTCCTTCGAAGCAGAGGAAACACGCAGCTTGTCGGCCTCGATGGTCACCTTGACCTTGAGCTTTTGGTCCTTGATGTCCTTGTTGATCTTCTTGGCGGTCGCCTGGTCGATACCCTCGACGATATGGCCGAGCACGCGCACGGTGCCGCCCGATGCCGCCTGCGGAGCATCCCACGAGACAGCCTTGAGGTCGATGCCGCGCTTGATGAGCTTGGAGCTCAGCACGTCGATAATCTGCTTGGAGACAAAGTCGGCCGGGGCGTTGATCGTAAAGAGCTTGTCGCCCTTCGAAAGCTCGATCGTGGCGCCGGAATCCTTAAGGTCATAGCGCTGGGAAATCTCGCGCGTGGTCTGCTGGAAGGCGTTGTCGACCTCTTGCATGTTGACCTCGGACACGACGTCGAAGCTGGGATCTTTAGCCATGATGTTTCCTTTCGCGTACGAGCGGCTTAGTAGCTATCGTACGAATAGTCGGTAGAATCGGTGGGCGTCTGACCGTCAGTTGCGGTATCGGCGCCATCCGCGGACTGGGCATCGGTGCCGTCGGTGGTATCGGTACCATCGGTGGTGTCGGTGCCATCAGAACTTTCACCATTCTCGGAATCAGTCGTCTCCTTCTTGGGAACGGTGATCGTCACACGAGCCACGCCCGAGGTCTTGGTATCGTAACGGACCTTTTCACCGTTCTTGGTAACGGTAACATCGGAAGGCTTGGACGTGGTGATCTCGATCGAGGACTCGGGCGTGTACTCCTGCTCAAAGGGGCCAGTCGCCTGAGCGCCATAGACCGACTTGCCGTCGACCTTGACCTCAATCCACGCGGTCTTTCCCTTGGCAACGGAAACTTTGACCTTCGTGACCTCGTTCTCTTCCTTCTTGGCCGTCGTCTTGGTAGCGTCCGAATCAGTCGACTCATCCGTCGGCTCATCGGTGTCTTCGTCCTCATCGACCGTTTCGGTCTTCTTAGAAGACTTCTTGGTCGTCGTCTTGGTAGCAGTGGGCGTCTCGGGCGTGGTCTCGGGCGCCGAAGATGCACAGCCGCGCAGAAGCACCACGATGAGCACGATCAGCAGCAACGCCACGGCACCGATGCCGGCGTAAACGATACGCGGATCGAGCCCGTTGTTTTGAGGAGTACGGGATCCGCCGCGTCCACGACCGGAACTGCTGCGGCCGCCTCCCTGAGGCATACGACCACGATTGCTATCGGAACGGCCGCGATAGCCGCCCTGGCCCTGAAGGCTGCGCTGACCCGAGCGGGGCGCAAGTTCACCGCGGCCTTGATAGCCACGTTGGCCCGAACGCGGAGCCGAAGAGCGCTGGCCATACGGCTGTGATTGAGAGCGAAGACGCGGCGTCACCTGCGTGGTATCGGCATCCGCATAGCCACCGCGAGAGCGTCCGGTGGAGACACCACGGTGACCGCGATCGGAATAGCCGCCGTCGCCGTAGCCGGCACGAGGGTCACGCGCCACGCCGCGGGCAGCGGGAAGTGCACGGTCCTCGGGCATCGGCGTACTGCGGAACCGGTCACGCTGTGAGCGAATCTCCTCGCCCGAACCCGTCTCAGTAATATAACCGGCCTGCTGAGGACGCTGTCCATAGCGGGTCGAACGACCGCCCTGAACCATCAGGAAGCGCCCGTTATCGACCGAGGAACGCGAATTGACGTAGCCGGCGGCGTCCTGAAAACGACCGCCCTGCTGCGACGTTTCGCGTTCGTATGCCATCAGGTCGTCAAAGTAGGCATTGACGACCTCGCGCGGATTGAGGCCCAAAAAGCGAGCATAGCTCGAAATCATGCCCTGTGCATAGCCGCGCGGCGGCATCGAAGCAAAGTTACCGGTCTCGAAAAACTCGATGATCTGCGGCCTGATTTTGATGGTGTTGGCGACCTGCTGAATGGAAAGGCCCATTCGGCGACGCTGCTCGAGCAGCATGTCACCAAAGCGTGCAGCCATCAGAATCCTCCAAACTCACGATCTTCACGTGCCATCTCGGCGTCGACAGATTCCAGCGCGGCAAGCCCCTCCTCGTCCAACAGGACCTCGCGCGGCTTGGAACCGTCGGGCGGGCCGACGACACCCTTTTCTTCCAGCATGTCCATAATACGCCCGGCACGCGCATAGCCAACCTTCAGACGACGTTGCAGGCCAGATGTGGAGCCAAGCTGCGATTCCACCACAATATGGGCGGCTTCCCAAATGAGCGGATCATCGTCTTGCGGCTCGGCTACTCCGGTGCGGACAATGCCGCCGCCACCCGCCATGGACATGGAAGCGGGCGCCACGGCAGACAGAATCTCCTCGTGGTAGTCAGGCTCACTCTGCGACTTGACGAACTCGACAATCTCGTTGATTTCGTCATCCGAGACAAAGCATCCCTGGATACGGCGAGGCTTGCCCCAGTCGACCTTGGAGAACAGCATGTCGCCCAAACCGGTGAGCTTTTCGGCACCCATCTGGTCGATGATGACGCGCGAGTCGATACCCGTGGCGACGTTAAAGGCGATGCGGTTGGTGATGTTGGCCTTGATGAGGCCCGTCACCACGTTTGAGCTGGGACGCTGCGTGGCCACGATAAGATGAATACCGGCAGCACGGCCCAGCTGTGCAATACGCACGATCGAGGCCTCGACATCCTTACCGGCGACCATCATCAGGTCAGAGAGCTCGTCGATGATAATGACCAGATAGGGCATCTTTTGCGGCGGGTTATCGTAATGCTCAAACTCGCCGGCGGCCTGCTTTTCGTTGTAGGTCGAGATCTTACGCACGTTAAGGCGCTCGAAGACCTTCAGGCGACGCTCCATCTCGGACACGGCCCATTGCAGAGCGCTCGCGGCCTGCTTGGGCTCGGTAACGACCGGCACATAGAGATGCGGCAGGCCGTTATAGCCCGCGAGCTCGACGCGCTTGGGGTCGACCATGATCAGGCGAACGTCCTCGGGAAGCGCGCGCATGAGCAGGGTCGTGATGATGGAGTTGATCATGACCGACTTGCCGGAACCCGTGGTACCGGCAATCAACAGGTGGGGCATCTTGGCAAGGTCGGCGACGACCGGCGTGCCCTCGGCGTCGCGGCCGATGGCGAGCTCGAGCGGACCGCCCTTCACATAGGGCAGCACGTCGCCCAGGTTGACGTTCTGGCGCTTGCGGTTGGGAATCTCGATGCCCACGAGCGAGGTGCCGGGGATCGGGGCAAAGATACGCACCGACTGGGCGGCGAGCGAAAGCGCGATATCGTCCTCGAGGCTCGAAATCTTGCTCACGCGCTCGCCCTCGCCGGGCTGAAGCTTAAAGGTCGTAACCGTGGGGCCGGCGATCCAGCCGACCACGCGGGCACTGCGGCCAAACTCAAGCAAGGTGGATTGCAGTGACTCAGCGGTCTGCTCCAGCTCCTTGTCCGAAGACGCGGCGGACGCCGACTGCGGGTTGGCGTGCAGGATCTCGAGCGGCGGAAGCTTGAGGCCGTCCTCTTCTTCGCCCTCGTTATCTGCGGCGCCGCCGTCCGCTCCCCCATCGCTAGCCGCAGCCGATTCGACAGCACTCGAGGCAGACGCATCGGCAACCTTGGGATGCTTCAAGAAGTCGGGGATCTGAGGTGCTGCCGAGACAGGATTCACGGCAAACGGCGGCTCGGACTCGTCGATCTTATCGGGGTCGTCTTCCATCGAAAGCTGACCGGTTACCTGGTCGCGCTTTGCATGGCGGCGCGGCAGCAAAGTTGTCTTTGCGGTCTCAATCGGAGCCTCGTCATCCTCGTCATCGCCCTCGGTGAGCTCAATCTCGCTATCGGACCAAGACGGGTCGGGCTCGCTTGTATTGAGCTTAGGCGCAGCCTTGCCCTTCTTGGCATGGCGGCGCGGCAGCAGCGTCGTCTTAGCGCGCTCAGCCTCAACCGACTCGGACACGTCGACAAACGGATTCTCGTCCTCGTCGTCATCGTCCAAAACCGGGTCCACATCGTTGCCCATGACCGTGGTCACGGCAGCATCGGAGCCCTTTTGACGAAGAATGCTCAGGTGCGGACGGGCAACGCCGGGCACCGACAGGGCTTCGTCGTCACCCCACGGGCTGGCGTTGACATCGGCACGACGGCGCTCGGCAAAATCGGCCGCACGGTCGCGAGCAGAGCGCAGCACGCCACCCACCGAAAAGCCGATGATGACCAAGCCCACGACGACAAGGCCCAACAGGACTACCATCGCGATAGGCTTACCCAGGGCATTCTGCAGCGCACTCGCAATAAACGCACCGATGTAGCCACCCGAGGCGGACAAATTTTGCGGCGTGAACATAAGGTCACACGAGACGCTCGTACCCGGCACCATCAGCGAAAGAATGGAGACGACGGCGATAAAGACCACGGCGCCGCCCGCAACAGAGCGCACGTTGAGCGGCGAGTCCTCGCCTAAAAAGAGCGTGGCGGCAAACAGCAAAATGACGATCGGCAGCACGTAGGCGCCCAGGCCAAAGCCCAGGTGGTAAAAACCGGCAACAGCAGCCGTCACGGGCGCTGTTGCCGGAGAAATCACGGCAATAAAGGACGCAATCGCCAAAACGGCAATGACCACGCCGGCGATATCGCGATTGGCCGAGGGCTCCACCAAGGGCTCAAAATCGTCGAAGTCCGCCTCGTGGCCCTTATTGGCACGCAGATGGGAACCGGCACCCTTAGCAGATGCCGGTTGGTTATTGGCCTTATTGCCTTTGGCGTTTTGTGCAGATCCGCGCGCCAAACTAAACCTCCATGACGACCGGGATGATCATCGGACGGGTGCGCGTACGGCTCCAGATAAAGTTAGAGAGCGAATCGCGCACGGCCTTGCGAATGGCATCGGAACCGCTGCTCGTAAAGCTAAACTTGCCCTTCTCGATCGTCTTCATAATGGACGCGGAGGCATCCTCGGAGAACTGGTCGTCGATGGCAAACGAGACGCCGCGGCCCGAGAACTCGATGGCCTCGATCTTCTTGTGCTTGAGCGAGACGATAGCAACGGCCGTGACCATACCGTCGTTGGCGAGCTTCTGACGATCGCGCAGGACGATGGGGTCGGTATCGCCGATACGCAGGCCGTCGACGTAGACGACGCCGGACTCGACGGGCGTACCGCGTTTGACGATACCGCCGCGCATCTCGAGCGTGTCGCCGTTATCGAGGATAAAGATGTGATCATCCTTGATGCCCATCTTACGAGCAAGCTGGGCATGGGCACGCAGATGCACGGCCTCGCCGTGAACCGGCATAAAGTAGGTGGGCTTGGCCATGGCCATCAGGAGCTTGAGTTCCTCCTGGCTACCGTGACCGGAGACGTGAACGAGAGCGCGGTTCTTATCCCACACGTCGCAGCCGAGCTTGGCTAGGCTGTTGACGACCTGCTGGACGGCCTTCTCGTTGCCGGGAACGGGAGTTGCCGAGAGGATGACGGTATCGCCCTCGTGGATAGAGAGCGTCTTGTGCTCGCCGTTGGCCATGCGAGACAGGGCCGACAGCGGCTCGCCCTGCGAACCGGTGCACATGACAACGATCTTGTCGTCAGGCAGGTTATCAATGTCGAAGGCATCGATAATATCGGCATCGTCGATGTTGAGGTAGCCCAGCTCGCGCGCCACACGGGTGTTAGTGAGCATGGAGCGACCGGTCACAACGACCTTACGACCGCACTTGCGGGCAGCATCGCAGATCTGCTGCAAACGATGAATGTGACTCGAGAACGACGCGACGAACACACGACCCGGGGCGTTCTTGATGGCGTGCAGCAAGTTGGGACCGACCTCGGCCTCGGACTTGGTAAAGCCGGGAACAGTGGCGTTGGTGGAGTCGGACAGCAGCAGGTCGATGCCCTGCTTGGCAAAGCGGCTGATAGCGGCATAGTCGGGCGTGACACCATCGATGGGCGTCTGGTCAAGCTTAAAGTCGCCGGTGTGCATAACGGTGCCCTGGTTGGTGCGGATGAACACGCCCAGAGCGCCGGGGATGGAGTGCGTCATCGAGAAGAAGTCGAGCGAGATGCCGCCGAGGTTGACATGGCTGCCGCCCTTGACCTCGCGGAACTTGGGTGCGCGGATGCGGAACTCAGACAGCTTGCCCTCGATAAAGCCAAGCGTCAGCTTGCTCGAGAAGATGGGCACCTTATTGTTGAGGTCCTGCAGCAGATACGGAAGCGAACCGGTGTGGTCCTCGTGGCCGTGGGTGACGACGATACCGCGGAGCTTTTCCTCGTTCTCCAAAACATAGGTGTAGTCGGGAAGCACCAGGTCGATACCGGGCTGGGAGTCATCCGGGAACATGAGGCCGGCGTCGACGAGCACCATGTCGTCGCCGCACTCGAAGACCGTCATGTTCTTGCCGATGCCGTCAAGGCCGCCGAGCGGGATGATCTTCAAGGGAGATGATTTTTTAGCTGCCATAGGTTAGTGTTATTTCCTTTCTTCGAAACGGGTCTGAAACAACCGACGGGGCGCTTCTGGCAAACCGACCGCCGGGAACGTACAAACATGCATCACAGAGTCGATGCAATAACCACAGTATGATACCCATTTGCACAACAACAGACCACCCATGCATCAAAGCCCCATCTGAACCGGTCTATCCCGCCGGTCTGGGCCCATCGGGGGCCGGGGCGGGTTAAGTTTGCTGCTCTACAGTCCTGCGCAAGACGGAAAGCACATTAAGTGCT
>CABVAO010000020.1 GCA_902496335.1 uncultured Collinsella sp. | reverse complement strand
GCACTGCATGGATTCGAACCTCGGTCGAGGCGCGGGCGTAAAGAAAACGCGGAGCGTTTTTAGCCCGCGGGCGAGCACGCCGGCAGGCGGGCGAAGCCGGTGCGGATCCGCGAAGCGGATGCGCGGAATCCTATACGCCGCACCAATCGAAATTGAAAGCCTCCGGCAACGGGGGCTTTTATTTTATGGCGGTATCCCATGGATCCGAATCTCGGTCGAGGCGCGGGCGTCTCAATCATCACTTCGTAAAATTTTTCCAAATTGTCGCTTGACCCATCGAGGGGTCACGTGCATAATAATCCGTGCGTTGCGGCGTTACCTCAGCTGGATAGAGGGTCTGACTACGAATCAGAACGTCATAGGTTCGAATCCTATACGCCGCACCAATTGAATTTTAAAGCCTCCGGTAACGGAGGCTTTTCTTATATCGCGATGCGTCGAAGATCGCATCAAGTGGTCAAAATGAGTAAAAATCAAATTCAATAACTTTTTTCGAAAAATGCTTGACCTTTATTCAGTCGATGTGCATAATAATCAACAAGTCGCGGCGTTACCTCAGCTGGATAGAGGGTCTGACTACGAATCAGAACGTCATAGGTTCGAATCCTATACGCCGCACCATTTGAGATTAAAGCTCCCGGCAACGGGGGCTTTTCTTTTATGTCGCCGCTGCATGGATTCGAACCTCGGTCGAGGCGCGAGCGTGAAGCGGACGATTTCCTGTCGACTCGTGTAAGATTCCGAGTAGATGTCGCGACTTATTCGCGACCACTCCTTCTTCAAGCGACCGATCAGGGTGATACTTCGTGGCAGAGCGTCCGACATACAAGCTCAGGTTTCTCGATCCCAAGAAGCGCTTTCCGGCGATGCCCGAGCAGCCTGCGGGACGCTCATATGGCGTGGTCTGGAAACTCTTTGGCGAGGATCAGCTTGAATCTTGTTATGTCGTCGAATTCGTTGGCAAAAGTCATGTGTCGCTTTTGGGCTACGTAAGCGTTTCGGGTGAGGTGTACAAGGTGGACCGCCCCGTCAGCGAGGCTCCGCTGCCCAACGATCCCGACATGGAACTGGTCCTTGACGAGTCGGATTCCAGTATTGGTGAGATTATGGTAAGGGAAGCCAACGGTGCAATGCGCGCGTGTGCGCAAACTGCCGGCTCTCCCGAAGGCCCCATGCGCGAGCAGTCCGACCACGAGACATGGAATTCGACCCGCGCCCTTCCTTACGGCGAGTTCATGGCCTCGATGTTCTTGCGCTACGTGATATTTGCCAACTCCGAAAGCGCTATTGTGAACACGGCGGACGCCGGCGGACTCGACGAGGGTATGCAAAACGTTGTCGACAAGATCAAGCTCGTAAAGTTGCCCGAGCCGGTCGAGGTGTTTTTGGGCTTTAACACGGCACCGCTCCCCGATGCTATCGAGACGCTGCTCTACCGCGTTGACCATGCCGAGAATCCGAGCGGTATCGAGCGCTATGCCGCCGCCCTTATGAGCGAAATTGACTTGCCCCGCCTGCGCACCATCGCTGCCAAGTCCGAGATGAGCCTGGCTCGCATTGATCGCTCAAAGATTTTCTATCTCAATTTTGATCGTAGCCTGTTGGACCAGGACGAGATTGACATGCTGCTTGCCATCGAGTGCCGTCTCAACCGCCTCTCCGGCATCCTTGAGCGCATCGGGGCCAGATTGGTCCCTGCGGCATCCTCGCCGAGCCTTGAGGGCTGCGCGCTCTTTGATGCGTGGCATATCGCCAAGACGACCAACGATGTTCCCCGACTGCTCGATACGGCTTCGAGCGATAACCCGTGGGGCAAGCCGGGTACGGTGGCTTGCCAGCCGGGCGGCGAGTGGGACGTGCGCACCCGTTTTGCGCGAATCGTTGAGGCGCTCAACGTGGTCACGCGGCTCGACTATACCTATCGGGCAAACGTTGCCGAGGGGATTATGCTCGTTCGGTTTGGGCAGTCTGTCGTTGATGCCATGCCGCAACGTGAATACGACGCTCAGGATGACGCCTGGCGCGAGCTGGACGAGGACACGCGCGCGATCTGGGCCGCGGAGCACGATGCGCGCGTGGCACTCACGCTTGCGGCAGCGTGTTTTGCCGCGGGCACCTGCATCACGCGCTGCTATGTGCAGATTGCTGCTCCCGACAGTGAGCAGGGCGAGCGCGTTGTCGCAACGTATTTCTTTGGGCGCGCGGCCTATCTGGCCGATTGCGTGCCTGTCGCCAAGGATCTTGAGAGCATGGACATGGACGATATGCCGTGCAAGCGTGTACTTGAGGCGTATGAGTCAACTGCTCCGGAGACGATTGAACCTGCGGAGGTTCATGCTCGTCCGCGTGATGACCATCGCACGCTTCCGCCGGCGCTGCGCGATTTGCTGCTTGCCGATACGGCTGACGAGTTGGAGGTCATGGAAGAGGACGACGACCCATACGTGGCCCGTGTTGTTGAATTGCGCGAGCAGGCAAAAGTCGACCGTACAGGTGCTTTTGAAGGCTTTTCCCGTCTTGTTGAGGAGTTGGAGGCTAAGTGCGCCGTTGCCGAGCTTTTGGCGACAGGTCCGGTTCAAACGCAGTTTTGCGATAACCAGCTGGTGCGCATGGTGCTACCGGTGTTGGAAGAAGACCGCTCTGTGCGAATCCTTCGTGCGCCCGATGCGCTGTACTTTGCCCAGCACGAGATCTGCAGCTTTTACGTCGAGCAAGAGGACTTTGAACGAGCGCTGCCCGAGGTGCGCCATCTTTACGATCTGGCGCGCTCGTCCATGCAATCGCACTTTGCGCTCATCAACGTTCTTGCGCGTCTGGAGCGCTTTGACGAGATTATCGAGGTGGCGCGCCACGGCCTACGTATTGCCAGCGATCGCTCTGCAATCGGCTACCTGTTCTATCGCCTGGCGTTTGCCTATTGGAATTGCGATCAGCTCGACCTTGCGCTGGCTTGTTACCGTCTGGTGCCACGTGGCGAGGAGTCGGGCAGCAGCGCGCTGGAAGAAATGCAGGGCCTTATGAACGAGATGGGCGTCAGCGAGCCTCCGACGTTCGAGGAAGCGGTCGAGACCATTCGCAAGGCTGGACTCGAGCTGCCGCCAGTGTCCGCCGTGACGAATCAGCTGGCAGATGCCGCTGTTCAACTGGTCGACAACGGCTTCTTTTTCCTGGCACGCGGTTGCATCTTCCAAATGTGGCGCACCATGGGCAACGACGAGCTCGGCTCCCTCAACCGCTCGCTGGGGTAGGGGCGATATAGAGGGGCCGCACCGCGCTATTTGTATCGGCGCGGGCGGGAGGACCCGGCAGGATTGGTAAGGCATAAAGCCGCCGAGCCTGCTAAAACTGTTAAACTCTGCTAAAGTTGCTAAACTTTGTTAAAGTTGTTAAAACTAGCAGAGGAGGGCAGAATGACGAAAGCTGTTAACCCCTTTAAGCCAACGGCGGGCATGAATCCGCCTGAGCTTATCGGACGGGACACTGTTTTGGATGACTTTGCCGAGGCTCTTGAGAATGGTCCTGGTGCCCCCGATCGACTCATGCGCATCTCGGGCGTCCGAGGCACAGGTAAAACGGTGCTCCTTAATGCATTGGGTGACCTTGCACGCAAAAAAGGATTCGAGGTCGTTGACGTTGCCTCCAATGCTGGTTTTTGCAATAGAATCCTCGAGGCTCTGCAGCGAAACGTTCGTCTTGAATCAATCTCGATTTCCCCATCGATTTTAGGGGTCAGCCTTGGCTCCATGGAGATGTCGAAGTCGGCCTCTCATCTGGGCGAGGCGATGTACGATGCTGCGAAGCGCGGTGGTCTGCTCATTACGCTCGACGAGATCCAGGATGCCTCAACTGAGGAAATGCGCGAGCTAGGCAATGAGATGCAGCTCTTGATCCGCCAAGGAGCGAATGTCGCTTTCGCTTTCGCCGGGCTGCCGACATCGGTAGATGGCGTGGTGGTGGATGATACGTTGACGTTCCTTCAGCGAGCCAAACATGTTGAACTTACTCGGCTTTCCGATTTTGAAGTTGGCGGATCGTTTGAGGATACGATGAGACGAGCGGGCAAGGAGCTCGACAAAGGTGCCGCTGAGCTATTAACAAAAGCTTCGGCAGGCTATCCCTTTATGGTCCAGCTGGTCGGATATTACGCTTGGCAGGTTGCTGCGCGCAGTGGGGCGGAGAGCGTGAGTGAAGAGGCGGCTCGTAAGGGTATCCAGGCGGCTCTTGATAGCTTTAATGCTATGGTGATTGCCCCAGCGCTGCGCAGGGTGTCGGAACGGCAGTTTCAGTATCTCGCGGCGATGGCTCAATGCGAGGGCGTCGATATCGCCAACGGCGATATCGCCAAGAAGATGGGTTTGTCGGCGAACAAAGTTGGGTCATATCGCAAGCGTCTGATCGATGCGGGGTTGATTGAGCCCGCGGGCTATGGCTGTGTTTCGTTTGCAATTCCGTACATGCGCGATTATCTGTTGGAGACCGTTCGAGAGGACTAATAAAGAATGGGTTGTCCGCGCTGTCGCTGGGGCCGTCCTTGTATCTTTGTCTCAACCTGTAACATCTGGAGGGGATTACGGCCTGCAGATGTTACAGGTTGAGATGATTGACTGAGACGTTTACTGGTAAAAGAGAGGTAAAAGAGGAAACGCCTCAAAATTCCCCTTGCCCAACTTCGGCTGTTTGGTTACTATAGAACAGCTGTTACGGAGAGCTGACCGAGAGGCCGAAGGTGCTCGCCTGCTAAGCGAGTATGCCCCAAAAGGGCATCTGGGGTTCGAATCCCCAGCTCTCCGCCAGTATGACTTTGAAGAAGGGTCCCATTTGGGGCCCTTTTTTATTATCAAGAATGGCAGCTGGGGATTAGAGTCCGAAAGGGCGTGAACATTAGGCAAACACGGGGCGCTTGAAAACGGGGAGACCCAGGCGTGCTCGTGCACCCCGGTGTGGGGTTCCGAGGGGATGGAGTAGAAATATGGTAAAGGTCGGGCTGCGTAAGCCGAATCTAAAGACATCACTCAAGGCAAGAACGACCGGCAGAGCGAAGCGCGCGGTAAAGCGGGCGATAATCCCCGGCTATGGTAAGAGGGGCATGGGGTGGATCAAAAATCCGAAGAAGGCTGCTTACAATGCCGTATACAGCAGAACGACCGTCGGAGTTGGGGATGTCGCTCGCGCCGTTGCTAAATCAGGCGCTCGGAGCTCGGCGTCAAGGACGTCCTCAATTACTGTTTCATCGCATGAAGTTACACCTTTGGCGAAGCCTGAACAGAAATCTCTCACTCGAGAGATTACGTCGGTTGACAGGGCAAACAAGGCGCTTTTGCTATGCTTCCTTCTTGGGTGGTCGGGCGCTCATAGGGCGTATGCACGGATGTGGGGTAGCTTCTTTCTATATCTCTTTACCTTTGGCCTTTTTGGATTTGGTTGGCTGTTTGATATTGTGACACTACTGATGAGACGCTCCGAGCTAAGGCGTCTCGGCGACAGTGATCCGACTCAACAGCAAGCGCCATGTTCCGTTGATTCCACATTCGATCGAAATGTCGCCGACTCCGGAAATTGGGAACAGCGTGGAGATGGGGAGGCTGCGGCTCGGCTAGAGCTTCAACGTAAAAACCGTGCCTATATGGAAGAAAACGGCATCGATGTGGAGATGTTTACCGAGGAAAAGGTCGCGGCGGACGCCTTGCGAACCATTGAGTCGGTATGCCCGTGCATGCTTAGGTTTGACCGAGGCATGAGCGAAGAGGAGCCAAGCATCAGCTTTTGCTCTCCAACAAAGACGGGGAAGATGCCCAAGAATGTCGTCGAGGCCCGCATTTACCATCAGGACGTGAAGCTATTGATGGATTCCCACGGCTTCGAATTGCCGGAGTATGGTGACAGCATCAATGTCATGATTAGTTATCTAGCTGATGGGCGCATAAATAAAGTCGATATCCATGGGTTCCATAATGGCCGCTCCGTTAGTGTCTCCATTCGCAGGCGGAGCGACGATCTTGTTATGACGAGTGCGGGCACCATCGGAGAAACGGGTGCCTGGCAATCGCTGTGTCCTGGGGCAGACCCCTCAGCTGGGGATCTTTTCAGGGCCTTGACCAAGGAGGTCGAAAGGATCTACTAGCATGCCCGGTGGACCCGTTTTCAAGGTCCGAAAAGACACAGCGAAGGTAAACGGCTAGCAATGTCGCTTTGGTGATTCTGACGCATCCCGTTTAAGAGGTATTCAAAAAGAGGCGCCCCGTTGGACGCCTCATTTGGTTCGATGTGATATCGCTCCGGCTTACACCTCAGGAGCCTTGGCTACGGTCTCGCTCTCAGCTGTGAGCGGGCGGTTGTCGATGCGGCGGCCCAGGCGGTCGAGCTTCACGAGCAGCCACTCGATGGGATTGGGCCCCGTTCCTTCCTCGTCGGCAACCAGGTCCATGACGGCAATCTTGGTGCCGTCCTGCTTAAGCGTAACGCTGCCCACCTTATCGCCAACATGCACCGTGCCCGAAAGGTCATCGTAGCTAACCTTTTCGGTCACTTCGCCGGCGAGTGAGAACACTGTTGCCTGTGCGGCGGGGTCGGCGAGCGTGGCATCGATCGTCTTATCCGTCCAGTCGGTTTGGCCAATGCGCGCCATAAGCGGGTTGCCGTTGGCGGTCTTTTCCTGCGTGTTGGCGATCGCGACCGTCACCTTGTGACCGTAGTACCAATTGGCAAGGGTTGCGGTATCGGTAAAGCGCTGGTCGGTGGTGGTGGAGTTCAAAACGACGGTGTAGATCTCGTCGCCGTCGCGGTTGTAGGCGCTCGTAAAGCAATAGCCCGCGTCGTCGGTGGTGCCGGTCTTGCCGCCGATGTTGCCATCTTGGCCCAGCAAATAGTTATGCGTGTCCATGGAATGCGAATGGTCGGTGCCGTCGGCGCCCGTGACTTCGATCCAGGAATCCTCGCTCGCTACGACCTCGCGGATCGTGTCGTTTTTCATGGCCTCCTGCATCATCAGCGCTACGTCGTGTGCGGTTGAGTGCATATCGCCAGCCCACTCATCAAAGTCCAGACCATGCGGGTTTTCAAAAAGCGTACCGGTGCAGCCGAGTTTCTTGGCACGCTCGTTCATGGCCTTCACAAATGTGGCCTCGGCGTCTTTGGTCTTAGGGTCGATTTTCTTGCCCACATATTCGGCGAGCACGATGGCGGCGTCGTTGCCCGAGGGAATCATCAGGCCGCGCAGTGCCTGCTCCACGGTAAGCTCGTCGCCTTCGAGCAAGCCGGCGGTCGAATTACCCACGGTGGCTGCGGCGTTGCTCACCGTGACCTTCTCGTCCATCTTGCAATTCTCGACGGTTAGGATTGCGGTCATGACCTTGGTGATCGAGGCAATCTTGACCTGCTCATCGGCGCCGCGCCCATAGTAGACGGTGCCGTCTTTGCCCATGACGAGGGCATTGGTCGCATCGATATCGGGCAGGTTTTCGGCCGTGATGCCGCGCGCATCGGCGGTTTTGCCGCAAACATTGTCGGTCGTGAGCACTTGGGCGCCGGCGACGGTGGGCGCGCCAGCGGCAAGGGCGATAGCGCAGACAAAGCCGGCGGCAAGCTGGGCTGAGCGCTTTGCAAAAGAGGTGAGGGACTTCACAGATTTCGCTTTCGACGGGATGGTCTCTTCTGAAACTAGAGTATATCGTTTGCCGGCGTCGGCGATCATCGCGTGCGCGCTTGGCCCACATCCGCACCCGAACGGGCACAAGGGTGCTTAAGGCCGACTTAATCACCCACGCTTGTTGTGTGTGGCGTGCGTCGCCTCAGGCATAATGGAGCGCGAGAGGAGCACGCATGAACGAGCGCATTTTGGTAGTTGATGACGAGAAGGCCATCGCCGACTTGGTTGGCATCTACCTTACAAAAGAGGGCTTTGATGTCCAGATTGCCTATAGCGGGGCCGATGCTGCCAAGGCGATTTTGGAGCAGGAGTTCGATCTGGCGCTGCTTGATGTCATGCTGCCCGATATCGATGGGTTTGAGCTGCTGCGTACGATCCGTTCCAGCCATACCTATCCCGTGATCATGCTGACGGCGCGCGATGCCCAGCAAGACAAGATCGGGGGCCTTTCGCTTGGCGCGGACGATTACGTGGTTAAGCCGTTCCGTCCGCTGGAGCTCATCGCGCGCGTGCACGCTCAGCTTCGCCGCTACACCAGCTACGGTAGCCGTGCACAGGCGGCTGAGTCGCCGACCATTCAGCTCGACGGCTTGGAGATCAACCGCGACGCTCGTTCCGTGACAGTGGACGGTTCGCCGGTTCGCCTCACGCCCACCGAGTATTCAATCTTGCTGTATCTGGTCGAGCATCGCGGCAGCGTGGTGGCCGTGGAGGACCTGTTCCGCGCGGTGTGGAACGAGGACTTTATGCCCGGCTCCAACAATACGGTGATGGTGCATATTCGCCACTTGCGTGAAAAGATCGGCGACGACGCACAAAAGCCACGCTTTATCAAAAACGTCTGGGGCGTCGGCTACATCATCGAATAACGCTTTTCGCTTGCGAGGATCTTGATATGACAAAAGACGATAGGCAAGCGTTCGAGGTGCCCGATCGGCTCTTTGAATACGTGAGGTCGGTCGTCGACAACCGCGCGCTTGCAACGGTGCTGCTCTTTTTGCTGAGCCTGCTGCTGATTGGCATCGACAACATCGTCGGAATCTTGGCGGTGCTGCTTGTCGGCTTTTTGCTGATCGATCGATTTGAGATCGTGTGCCGCTGCGTGGTGATTGGCGGCGCCGCGTGGGCCATGACGTTGGCGATTGGCGCCATGGCGCTCGGCGGCATCGAAGGGCCGGTGCTGTTCGATGCCGGCTTTGTATTCAACATGCTTGGCTTTGTGCTGGCGCTTGCCGCGTGCGTGCTGTTCTTGTGTGGCCGCGCCCTGTACTACCAGGGCTACGAGCAGGGCGAGCAGCATGCCGATTGTGTGCTGGCCGCTCGTATTCAAGATCGCCTGATCGATCACCCCGACACCTGGGATAACATCGACGGCGACTTCTTGGAGGCCGAGGGCGCCCTTAACCGCGTGCGTGACCGTGAGCGCAAGGTGCAGCAAGCTCTGCGTGACGAGTCGCATCGCAAGGACGATCTGGTTACGTACTTGGCACATGACCTACGCACCCCGCTTGCGAGCGTAGTGGGCTATCTTTCGCTGCTGCAAGAGGCTCCTGAGCTGCCGGTTGAGCAACGTGCGCACTTTACGGGCGTGGCTCTCGACAAGGCGCACCGGCTCGATGCGCTCATCGAAGAGTTCTTCGATATCACGCGCTTTGACTTCCACGATATCGTGCTCACGCGCGGCTATGTTGATCTGGGGTTGCTGCTGGCTCAGGTGGCTGACGAGTTCTATCCCATCCTCAACGAGCAGCATAAGGAAGTCCAAGTTGATATTCGCGAGGACCTGACGGTGCTCGTGGATGGCGACAAAATGGCTCGCGTGTTCAACAACATCATGAAAAACGCTATTGCCTATAGCTATGAGGGCTCGACCATCACGATCGAGGCCAGACGCCGGGACGGCGGTGGCGTGCGCGTGCGCTTTATCAATCAGGGCGATCCCATCCCTGAGGCAAAGCTCAAGGTGATCTTTGAGAAGTTCTATCGCCTGGATGCGGCGCGTGCGACCAATCGCGGCGGCGCTGGACTGGGGCTTGCCATCGCCAAGGAGATCGTATGCGCGCACGGCGGTACCGTTGCATGTGAATCGACGCCCGAACACACGATATTCACCATCGAGCTGCCCGCCGCATAGCCAGTGTGCCCTTACAAACACTTGACAATGCGCTCACGTGCATATGAGCCGCGATTCCTACTATCGATACTGCTGAATTGATATCGATGTGGAGGTATGCGGTATGACGGCTGCTGCGGCTGTGGAGCCCACGGAGCTTGAAGAACTCATGAAAGCGCAGGCCGAGGCCGCGCGCGAGCGCGAGGTTGGGGATGCGACTCGCCCCACGGCAGAGGATCTTGCCGCCTCGCCGACGCGTATCGATGTCGAGGGCCTCGACCTGTTCTATGGCGACCACCATGCGCTCAAGGACGTGAATATCAAGATCCGCGACAAGCAGATCACCTCGTTCATCGGGCCTTCGGGCTGCGGAAAGTCCACGTTGCTGCGCTGCTTTAACCGCATGAACGACGGCATCAAGGATTGCCGCATCGAGGGCAAGATTGCGCTCGATGGTCAAGATATCCTGGGCGACTACGACATCTGCCGCCTTCGCCAGCGCGTGGGCATGGTGTTCCAGCGCCCCAACCCGTTTCCCATGAGCATCTACGACAACGTCGCGTATGGTCCGCGCGGTATGGGTGTGCGCGATCGCGCTGCGCTGGATGAGCTGGTCGAGGACTCCCTTCGTCGCGCTGCGCTATGGGATGAGGTCAAGGACAAGCTCAAAGAGTCGGGTCTGGGTCTTTCGGGCGGCCAGCAGCAGCGTCTGTGCATCGCCCGCGCACTTGCCGTGCAGCCCGACATTCTGCTGATGGACGAGCCGACCTCGGCACTCGACCCTGTGTCGACGCTGGTGGTGGAGCAGCTGGCCTGCGAGCTCAAAGAGACCTGCACGCTCGTGGTCGTTACGCACAATATGCAGCAGGCGGCGCGTATCTCCGATTCGGTCGCATTCTTTTTGCTGGGTGAGCTGGTGGAGCACGCGCCCACCGCGCAACTCTTCAAGAATCCGACCGATCCGCGCACGGCGGATTATTTGACGGGACGTTTTGGCTGATACCATCTAGTAAAGGTACCTTTAGGGTTAAGATGCGGTCATGCCGGCCGCAAAGGGGTTCAACATGATCTATTACGTCGAGGACGATGACAACATCAGGGATTTGACGGTCTATGCGCTGCGCAAGCAGGGGATTGAGGCCGAAGGCTTTTCGTGCGACGGTGAGTTTAAGGCTGCCGTGGCGCGACGGGTACCCGATGCCGTCCTGCTCGACATCATGCTGCCCGATACCGATGGCTTGGCGATTATGCGTCGACTGCGTGCCGATCGCCTGACGGCGACGGTGCCCATCATGATGCTTACCGCCAAGGATACCGAGCTCGACAAGGTGATGGCGCTCGATGGCGGTGCCGACGATTACCTGACTAAGCCGTTTTCGCTCATGGAGCTTGCGAGCCGCTGCCGCGCACTGCTGCGTCGCGGCGGCATGGTCAAGCAGGCGAGCGATGTGCTCAGCGTGGGCGACATCGTGCTCTCGCCCAGCCATCGCGAGGTGACCGTTGCCGGCGAGCCGCTTAAGCTCACCCTGCGCGAGTTCGACCTGCTCGAGTACCTCATGCACAAGCCCGGCGTGGTTTTTACCCGCGAGTCGTTGCTGCAGAGCGTGTGGGGCTGGGACTTCGACGGCGGTTCGCGCACCGTTGACGTGCACGTGCAGACGCTTCGCCAAAAACTGGGCGAGCATGCCAGCGCCATCGAGACCGTGCGCGGCGTGGGCTACCGCTTGGCCGAGCCTTCTGCCGGTGATGGTGCCGAAGGTGACGACACCGCGGCCACCGCATCGGAGGAGTAACCCGTGGTCTTCGCCCCCCAGGGAAAACATACGCTGTCGCACCGCGTTTTTGTGACGATCTTTGTCTGCGCCATGGCGGTTATCGTGGCGTTTACGGTGCTGGGTGCGTTCTTTGTGCAAAACACCTTGGCGGATGCCACGAGTGCCAATCTGGCGCAGGAAACCGAGCTCATTGCTGCCGCTCTCGACGAACAGCAGGAGCCCATCCCGTTCTTGCGTAGTCTCGATCGCGAGGACTTGCGCATCACGCTGATTAACAAGGATGGATCGGTTGCCTACGACAACGAGGCGTCGCCTTCCACACTGCCCAACCATGGCGATCGCCCCGAGGTCATCGAGGCCTTTGAGAGTGGTTTGGGTTCCGCGGAGCGCGCAAGCTCTACGCTCGACGAGATTATGCTGTATCGCGCCGTCGCCCTTGATAACGGCCAGGTTGTCCGCTTGGCGCAGGCCCAGCCTGGCGTTGCGGCGATTTTGCTGTCGATGGTGGCGCCGATGCTGCTTATCGCAGCAGCGGGTGCGGTACTCTCGTTTTTTATGGCGCGCCGCGAGTCCCGTGCCATCATCGCGCCGTTGCAAGAGGTGGATTTGGACCACCCACGCCGTAGCTATGAGCACGCCTATGCCGAGATGGTTCCCATGCTTGAGCGTATCGAGTCGCAGCGCCAGGAGCTCAAGCGCCAAATGGCGGTGCTGGCGGACAACGACCGTATGCGCCGCGAGTTCACGGCGAATATCACCCATGAGCTCAAGACGCCGCTTACGGCGATTTCGGGCTATGCCGAGCTCATCGCAAACGGTATGGTCGAGGGCGAGGACGACCTGCGCAACTTTGGCGGTCGCATCTATCGTGAGGCGGGCCGTTTGGCGGCGCTTGTCAACGACATCCTTACGCTGTCTAACTTGGACGAGGCCGAGCGTGCAACTGAGGGCGAGGCGGTGCCCATTGGGTCCACGGAGCCTATTGAGCTCTCGCGTGCCATCTACGCGGTTGAGCAGCGTCTTGAACAGGTCGCCCGTCAGGCGAATGTGACGATAAGTCATGAGACCAAGCCTGTGGTCATCGAAGGCGTGTCGCGCTTGATCGACGAGCTCATCTATAATTTGGCAAGCAACGCCATCCGCTACAATCGACCCGGCGGTACGGTTACGCTGCAGTGCGGCACCAACGACGAAGGCCATCCGTTCCTTGCGGTCGCCGACACGGGAATCGGTATCGCGCCTGAAGAACAGGGCAAGGTATTTGAGCGGTTCTATCGCGTGGACAAGAGTAGATCCAAAGCACGCGGCGGAACCGGCCTGGGGCTTGCCATTGTCAAGCATGCGGCTCTGTATCATCACGCCACGCTCGATTTGTCGAGCGAGTTGGGCGTGGGAACCACAATTACGGTGACGTTTCCCATACAGCAGGACGAGCCATTCGCATAGCGATACAACATAGATATTGATGCAGACGCCGCATTTGACTTTCGGGTGCGGCGTTGTTGTGCAATTTTACGATTGCTTCCGACATTTTTACAGGAGAGCCTGTTTCTTATGTATAGAGTTTGGTCTCGGTAAAAAGATGCGATAACATACAGACAGTTTTGTCAATCCGAACTGGGGAAATGAAAGGCAAGCTGCATGACCCTTCTCGAACTGTTCCAGCTGCTCAAAAAGCACCTTCAGCTGGTCATCGCCCTTCCGGTGGTCTGCGCGATCGCCATGGGCATCGTGTCCTTCGTTGCGATGGACAACACCTACACCGCGACGACGAGCATGTACATTCTCGCTAAGACCGACGATAGCGGTCAGATGAGCTACAACGATCTCTCGGCGAGCCAGATGCTTTCCAACGATATTGCCACGCTGCTGGATAGCGATAGCGTTAAGAGCGGCGCCGCCAAGGAACTGGGCCTCACCGATCTGGATGACTACAAGGTGTCTGTTTCCTCCGAGACCACCACGCGTGTCATTACGCTTTCGGTTACCGGCACCGATGCCAAGGAGACGGCTGAGGTCGCAAAGGCCATAGCTAGCTCGGTGAGTACGGTCGCTCAGAACGTCGGCGCTGCCCAGAGCATCAACGTTATCGACGAGGCTAAGACCCCCGAAGCCCCCAGCGGCCCCAAGCGCACGCTGTATATTGCCGTCGCGTTCCTCGCCGGTATCTTTATCGCAGTCGCCTATGTCGTTTTGGCAGACATGCTCAATACCCGCATCCGCGGTGCCGAAGAGGCGGAAGAGCTCCTGGGCATTCCCGTTGTTGGCCGAATTCCGGCTATGAAAGGTGGTAAATAGGCATGGCTAAGGCAAAGAACACCGATAAGCTCGTTGTACAGAATGCCGCCAAGACCCTTCTGGCCAACATCCGCTTTGCGAGCGTGGACGACCCCATTCGCACCATTACCGTCACGTCCTCGATTCCCAACGAGGGCAAGTCTACGGTTTCCATCAACCTTGCCCAGGCTATCGCCACGAGCGGCAAGTCCGTGCTCCTGGTCGAGGCCGATATGCGCCGCAGGTCCCTTTCCGATATGCTCGGCGTTCGTTCGCGCGGCGGACTCTATGCGGTCCTTTCCGAGCAGATCTCCATTGACCAGGCAATTGTCGAGACGGGTCAGAAGAACTTCTACTTCCTCGATGCCGAGCCACATATTCCCAATCCTGCCGATATCATCGTCTCTCACCGCTTTGCCAAGTTGGTAAAGGCACTGTCCGCCAAGTTCCAGTACGTCATCTTTGATGCTCCCCCGGTCGGCACCTTCATCGATGCTGCCGAGATTGCCAGCCTGACCGACGGTACGCTGTTCGTGGTGCGCGAGGACTTTACCAAGCGCGAGGAGGCGCTCAACGCTATCGGCCAGCTTAAGAAGTCCGAGAAGGTCAAGCTCATCGGTACCGTCATGAACTACTGCGAGACCGAGACCAGCGAGTACTACTACTCCTACTACACCAAGGA
Source organism: uncultured Collinsella sp. (assembly GCA_902496335.1). Classification (GTDB taxonomy): domain Bacteria; phylum Actinomycetota; class Coriobacteriia; order Coriobacteriales; family Coriobacteriaceae; genus Collinsella. The sequence continues at coordinate 16,652 of CABVAO010000020.1, read as the reverse complement.
CGGTAAGAAGGTTAAGAAGGGCTCCGACGATCAGGGGACTTCCAAAAAGGGCATCTTCACCAACCGAGCAAACGTTTAGTTGATTAAGGCTGACCTATGCGTGACATTCATTGCCATATCTTGCCGGGTGTAGACGACGGCGCCGCCGATCTCGATGAGAGCTTGGCGATGCTCGAGGCTGCCAAGCGGGCCGGTGTAACCAGAATCGTTTGCACTCCTCACTGCCGTGATCCCTATTTTGATTACGACAAGATGTGGGATGCCTTTGAGCTGCTGCGTGATAACGCTGACGGTTTTCCGCTCCAGATGGGCTTCGAGGTCAACCATCGAAAGCTCGTTGAACTTGGTATCGATGCCGCGGAGCACTTGCATTTCGATGGAACCAACGAGTTTCTGCTCGAGCTTTCGACACATGCCGATGCGTATGCGTTTAGAGAGTACGAGAACACGATTTACGATTTGCAGTGCCGTGGCTACCAGGTGATCATCGCTCATCCTGAGCGCTATCGTGCGGTTCAAAAGGATGTAAGCGTGGCGGAGCGCCTGGTCGATATGGGCTGCAAACTGCAGGCTTCGGCGGACTTTATTGCCGGCGGTCGCTTTGGTCGCGAGAAAAAGCCGGCACAGCGCCTGTTCGATCATAACCTGTACAGCTTCATCGCGAGCGATGCCCATAACGTGGGTCATTACGACTGCCTGGCGAAGGCTCGCGCGAAGTTTAGCGTACGCGGAGCTCATTTTCGCTAAAATCTGTCCCTAACGTTCGCATTGAATGAAGGGGCAGCCATGGATATTCAACTTAAGACGGGATGCTTTGATGACGCGGCGTTGGTGCGCCGCGTCGTTTTTATGGACGAGCAGGGCTACGAGAATGAGTTCGACGCTATCGACGAGGATCCGAACTGCATTCATGTGACGCTCTATGTAGACGGCGAGCTTGCCGGTTGCTCGCGCGTGTTTCCCGAAGAGCTTGAGCGCGTGGCTGACGCAGAGGCCCCGGTGTTGCCGGCATGCGACATGGACGAAGGCGTTGCGGCGGGGGAGACCTACATTATGGGGCGCGTGGCTGTGCTGCCGAGCATGCGCCGTCGCGGTTTGGCGAGCAAGATTGTCGAGGCCAGTGATGCCGCCGCGCGTGATGCCGGCGCCAAGCTTATTAAGCTGCATGCGCAGGAATACGTGCTGCCGCTCTATGTAAAGGCGGGCTACACGCAAATTGCCCCGGTAGATTACGAAGACGAGGGCCAGCCCCATGTCTGGATGGCCAAGCGCGTAGATGGCAGATAGGGACGTTCCTTTTCTGCCGGCAGCTGGGGACACTCCTTGGCAATTGACGCATTGGAGCGCTCGGACATACAGTTTTTCGATTCCGTATGTATATATGCGCGTTAATGGGTTATAAAATCTAAGTCTGAACATAGCAGGTCTGCGATGCGGCTCGGGCGACCGGGCCGTTTTTGCGGACAGGGGTAGCGCGAAAGGACTGCACATGCGTCAATTTAAGACCGAGAGCAAAAAACTGCTCGACCTCATGATCAACTCCATCTACACCAATAAGGAAATCTTCCTGCGCGAGCTTATCTCTAACGCGAGCGACGCCGTCGACAAGCTCAACTTTAAGAGCCTGCAGGACCCGAGCGTCAAGATCGACCAGGGCGACCTGGCCATTCGCGTCTCCTTTGATAAAGACGCCCGCACCATTACCATCTCGGATAACGGCATTGGCATGACCGCCGAGGAGCTCGAGCGCAATCTGGGCACCATCGCCCATTCCGGCTCCGAGGAGTTTAAGACCGAGAACGCCGAGCAGCAGGGTTCGGATGTCGACATCATTGGCCAGTTTGGCGTGGGCTTCTATTCGGCCTTTATGGTCGCCAGCCACGTGAAGGTTGTCAGCCGTGCTTATGGCGAGGACGCCGCTCATGTGTGGGAATCCGACGGTCTTGAGGGCTACACCATCGAGGACGGCGAGCGTGCCGAGCACGGTACCGACGTCATCCTGACGCTGCGTGAGAACGAGAAGCTCGACGCCGACGGCGAGGCCGAGACCTACGATCGCTTCCTGACCGAGTGGGGTCTCAAGAGCCTGATTCAGCAGTACAGCAACTATGTGCGCTACCCGATTCAGATGATGGTGTCCAAGAGCCGCCAGAAACCCAAGCCCGAGGACGCCGGCGTCGATTACAAGCCCGAGTACGAGGACTACCAGGAGCTCGAGACCGTCAATTCCATGACGCCGATCTGGAAGAAGCGCAGCTCCGATGTCGAGCAGAAGGACTACGACGAGTTCTACAAGTCCACGTTCCACGACTTTGACGATCCTGCGCGCACCATCAGCTTCCATGCCGAGGGCACGCTCGAGTATGACGCCCTGCTGTTTGTGCCGGGACGCGCGCCGTTCGATCTGTACAGCAAGGACTACGAGAAGGGCCTGGCGCTCTACAGCTCCAACGTCCTGATCATGGAGAAGTGCGACGACCTGCTGCCCGACTACTACAACTTTGTCCGCGGCGTCGTGGATTCCGCCGACGTGTCGCTCAACATCTCGCGCGAGACGCTTCAGCAGAACCGTCAGCTCAAGGCCATCGCCAAGCGTGTGGAAAAGAAGATCACCGCCGACCTTGAGGACATGCGTGACAACGACCGCGAGGCCTACGAGAAGTTCTTTGAGAACTTTGGCCGCGGCCTCAAGTACGGCATCTACTCGAGTTATGGCATGAAGGCCGATGAGCTCGCCGACCTGTTGCTGTTCTGGTCTGCCAAGGAACAGAAGATGATTACCCTGGCCGAGTATGCCAAGGGCATGCCCGAGGATCAGAAGGCCATCTACTACGCCGCCGGTGACTCGCGTGAGCGCTTGGCCAAGATGCCCGTGGTAAAGGGCGTGCTCGACCGCGGCTATGACGTGCTGCTGCTGACGCAGGATGTGGACGAGTTCACGTTCCAGGCTATGCGTGAGTACGTTGCCGCCGATATGCCCAAGATCTACGAGGACGATGCTGCCCGCGAGGCTGCCGAGAAGGCTGTGGCCGACGGTGCCGAGCCCGAGGTCGAGGATCGTCATCTAGAGCTCAAGAACGTTGCGACTGGCGATCTTGATCTGGCGACCGAGGACGAGAAGAAGGAGGCCGAGGACGCCACCAAGGAAAACGAGGACCTCTTTAGCGCTATGAAGGAGGCGCTCGGTGACAAGGTCGAGAAAGTTGCCGTCTCCGCGCGTCTGACCGATGCCCCCGCTTGCATCACTACCGAGGGCCCGCTTTCGCTTGAGATGGAGAAGGTGCTCCAGAAGGGACCCGAGGGCGCGCCCGACGGTATGCCCAAGAGCCAGCGCGTGCTCGAGCTCAACGCCAAGCACCCGGTCTTTGACAAGCTTGTCGCTGCCCAGAAGGCAGGCGACGCCGACAAGATCAAGCAGTACTCCGGCCTGCTCTATGACCAGGCCCTGCTGGTCGAGGGTATTCTGCCCGAGGACCCCGTGGCCTTCGCGGCATCTGTTTGCAACTTGATGTAGTTAGGTAGTTACGCGGTTTTACCAAACCGCGTAACGGCTCGACGCTGCCCTCAGTTCCGCCGTTCTAACGAACGGCGGACCAGTCGACGCTGCGCGGGCGCCAGAGCGACAACTTGTCATTCAAAGAGGACGGCATGACCAGAAGGTCTATGCCGTCCTCTTTTCATGCCAATTTGTTCGCTCTGGCGCCCGCTCGCTGGCATTGCTAAAACATCGACGTTACCGTGGTCCAAACTAGTCATTGGGGGCGTTCTTGTTTGACTGGTCGTTTAAGGACGTCCCCAATGACTGCTCGGATTGCTAATTTGTGCGGGTTGTGGTTTTGTGACCTGCTGAAATTTAGGATACTGTACAACTGTACGTTAATTTGTCTTCGTAGTATATTGCTACCCGCAAAACTCAATACCATTGTGCTCTGAGACGCTAAAGCGCCTACGTACAATGGTTGTCGATAGTACGATTCGATTTAACGACAGGATGGATGGTCCAAGCGTGAGTCTCGGCAGCAAACTATCCAACGCAAAGGTATCCTTTGCGATCTTTAAGCGTGACATCAAGCGATTGCTCGTGAATCCCGTCGCCTTGGTGGTTACCCTTGGCGTGTGCGTTATTCCCTCGCTGTATGCCTGGTACAACATCGTGGCCAACTGGGATCCGTACGGAAACACCCAGGGTATCAAGATTGCCATCGCCAACAACGATCGGGGCACCCAAAACGACTTGGTGGGCGAGCTCAACGCGGGCGACCAGGTTGTCGATCAGCTCAAGGAGAACGATCAGCTGGGCTGGACCTTCGTCGATTCGGCGTCCGATGCCAAGGAGGGCGTCGAGAGCGGTGAGTACTATGCGGCCATCGTAATCCCCAAGAACTTCTCGGATAACCTGGTTTCGATGCTCGACGGTAACTACCATCAGCCCAAGCTTACGTACTACGTCAATGAGAAGAAGAGCGCTATTGCGCCCAAGGTTACCGACACCGGTGCAAGCACCATCGAGGAGCAGATCAACTCGGAATTTGTCTCCACGGTGGGCGAGACCGTTGCCAGCATTGCCAAGGATGCCGGAGTCGATTTAAAGGACAAGGCAACCCAGACTCAGGATTCGTTGGCAAGTTCTGTCTCCGAGGCATCCGATACCTTGGGCGAGGTGCGCGATTCGATTGGCGACATGAATGCCGCCATCGATAAGACGAGTGGCGCTATCGCCTCGGCTGATGCGGCACTTGCCGGCATGCAGGGTCAGGCGCCGTCACTGACGCAAGCGATCTCTCAGGGCAACGACCTGCTGGGTGAAGCTCGCACCACGGCGGGCAACTCTATCGCCTCGCTCTCCAAGGCGCTCTCGGAAGGCAGCCTTGCGCTCACCAAGACGTCGGCCTCTGCGAACGCTGCCATCGGCAAGCTGACGGGCGCGGTCACATCTACGACCACCCGTATCGACAACTCGCTCGAGTCTCTCCAAGCGACGATCGACCACAATAAGGCCGTTATCGGGCACTTGGAGATTCTCGCCAATGACACGTCGACAGGTTCCGAGGAAATTGACGCGCGCATTGTATCGACCATCGATTTGCTTCGAGAGCAGAATGAAAAGCTTCAGAGCATCAAGGACGGTCTGTCCGCGCAGTCGAGCGCCATGGCGAATGACGCAGCGGCTGTTTCGGGTGCCAGTGACGCTATCAATAACGCAATTCATACCGGTGCGACCAACCTTGGCCAAGCCCAGACGGACTTGGGCCAAAACGCGCTGCCGAAGGCCTCGAGCGCGCTCGACTCTTTTGCTGCCGTTTCGGGCGACCTGACCGGTATCGTCTCGGGTATGACACCTACACTTGCAAATGCGCGCGGCACGTTGGCGCAGCTTAGCGCTACGCTCGGCCAGGCCAAGACCACGCTGGCCCAGACCGATTCCTCGCTTGCCAAGGTCCAGGACAAGCTTGCAACCGCCGCCAACGACATCGCGGCCCTGCAGACTTCCGAGTCCATGGGCGAGCTGGCTGATCTGATGGGCGTCGATGTCAATGACGTCGCAGATTTCATGGCATCTCCGGTTGAGCTCACGTCTAAGTCGATCTATCCGGTCAAGAGCTTCGGCTCGGGCATTGCTCCTTTCTACACCAATCTGGCGCTGTGGGTGGGCGGCTATGTGCTCATCGCCATCTATAAGCTCGAAGTCGACCGCGAAGGCATCGGCAGCTTTACCGCGCGTCAGGGCTACTTTGGTCGCTGGTTGCTCCTGGTAATCCTGGGCGCTTTGCAGGCCATCATCGTTACGGTGGGCGATCTGGTCATTGGCGTGCAGTGCGTCAACCCGCTCCTATTTGTGCTGGGTGGCATTGCCATCTCGTTTACGTACGTCAACATCATTTACGCGCTGTCCACTACGTTTAAGCACATCGGTAAGGCAATCGGCGTCATTCTGGTTATCGTGCAGATTCCGGGTTCATCGGGTATGTACCCCATCGAGATGATGCCCGGCTTCTTCCAGTGGCTGCACCCGCTGCTGCCCTTTACCTACGGCATCAATCTGCTGCGCGAGACGGTCGGCGGCATGTACTCGTTCAACTACCTGTTTAACCTGTGCATTCTGGGCGTGTTCTTGATCGTGGCGCTCTTTATCGGCCTGCAACTGCGTCCGCTGCTGCTCAACCTCAACCTGCTCTTCGATAAGCAGCTTTCCACGACGGGTCTGATGATCTGCGAGTCCAATGACCTGCCGCGCCAGCGCTACTCGCTGCGCACGGCCATGCGTGTCATGCTCGATTCCGATTCGTACCGTCGCGAACTGCTCGATCATGCGGTCGCCTTTGAACATCGCTACCCGTACTACATCAAGGGCGGTTTCGCCGCTGTAGTCGGCGTGCAGGTGCTGCTCTTCGTTCTGTCGACGGTTCTCGATATCGACAACAATGGCAAGATCATTCTGCTGGTCATCTGGATTATCTCGGTCATTGCCATCTGCGGCTGGCTCATCAACATCGAGTACATCCGCGCAAGCCTCAACACCCAGATGCGCATCTCGGCGCTTTCGGATGAGGACCTGCGCCGCGAGATGCGCGAGCACACGGCCGCCATTCCGGCCGCTCGTCACATGTTCGGCTTGAATGCGAGCGAGCGGGGGTCTGAACCCAAGACTCAGACTGTCAGCCAATGCGGTCATCGCGATGCGGTCCATGTGCCCGAGAACGGGGATGACACGTTTGTGATGAATGAAAAGAACGCCCCGCTCGGCAAGCACTCCAAAGGAGGTGAGGCATAAATGAAGAACATCCTGCATCTGTTTAAGCGCGATGTCCAAAACGTGTCTCGCTCCGTAATCGGCTTGGTTGTCGTGATGGGCCTCGTTATCGTACCGTGCCTGTACGCGTGGTTTAATATCGCCGGCAGCTGGGATCCGTACGGCAACACCGGCAATCTTAAGATCGCCGTGGTCAACACCGATGAGGGTTACGAGAGCGATCTGATCCCTGTCGAGGTCAACGTGGGCGAAAACGTGACCGCCACCCTGCGCGGCAACGAGAGCTTCGATTGGGTTGTGCTCAACAATCGAGAAAAGGCCATCGAGGGCGTCAAATCGGGCGCATACTATGCGGCTGTCGTTATCCCCAAGACGTTTAGTGCCGATATGATGACGCTCTTCTCGACCGATGTGAAGCATGCCGATATCGAGTTCTACGAGAACCAGAAGGCCAACGCTATCGCACAGATCGTGACCGAGAAAGGGTCGAGCGCCGTCCAGAGCCAGGTTAACGAAACCTTTACCGAGACCATCACGACCATCGGTCTTAAAACCGTGTCCAGCCTGCTCGATTACATGAGCACCGACCAAGTGAGCAACTTTATCGCCAACCTGTCCTCGACGCTGGGCGATTCGGTCCAGGACCTGCAAGACGTTCAGGCCAGCGCAACGTCGCTGGCGGGCATTTTGAGTTCCACGTCCGATTCGCTGACGTCGGCGGGCGGTATGCTCAAGCAGACGGGCACGGTCGATGAGTCGACTAAGCAGCTGATGGAGCATGCCAAGAGCGGTATCGATGATTCCAAAGAAGCGCTTAAGGCGGCAAACGATGCCATCGATGCCGCGATCGATGGAAGTGCGGGTTCGTTCGACAATGTGTCTGCCGAGCTCGCGAAGGCGTTCGATGCCGCGAACCAGCATGTCGACCTTACGGTGTCCCAACTCAAGGATGCCGCTACGGCCCTCAATGCGCGCGCCAAGGATATCGATGCGATGGCCGATCAGCTCCGCAGCTTTGCCGACCAGGTGAGGGATGAGAATTTGAAGGACGGCCTCAAGTCCGCTGCGACGTCGCTGGGCAGAATCGCCGTTGAGTACCGCAATAATGAGAAGGACCTGAAGGCGACCGCGAAGTCTCTCTCCGACAGCATGGCCGAGGTCAACAGCTCGCGTGCCGAGGTCGATCAGGCCATCGCCGATGCCAAGGCCGGCATCGCGGGTGCCAAATCCGATTACGATTCCACGTTCTCGGTTAAGGCCAAGGAGCTCAAGAAGACCGTCTCGGGGGTTCTGGATTCACTGAATGGTATTTCAAGCGATCTGGATAGCGCCGTTGCAGGACTGACCGATGCGTCCGGCTCGCTGGCAAAGGGTCTGTCCAAAGCCGCAAAGCTGGTCAACAAGGCTTCCGATCAGTTGGGTGAGGCATCGGACAAGATCAGCGCGTTTAAGGACGAGCTTGACGGCGCCCTTATGTCGGACGATCTGGCCACGATCAAGACAATGATCGGCAACGACCCCGAGGGTTTGGCCGCGTCGCTTTCCGGCCCCGTCGCGCTCGACCGCAAGCCGGTCTATCCGATTCGCAATTACGGCTCTGCCATGGCGCCGTTCTACACGATTCTGTCGCTCTGGGTCGGTTCGATCGTGCTGGCGGCCATGATGAAGGTGTCGGTTGACGATGAGCTCATCAACGAGCTCATCCCCGTGCGCCTGCACGAGATCTACCTGGGCCGTTACCTGTTCTTTGGCGGTCTGGCGCTGCTGCAGGCAACGCTCGTGTGCGCGGGCGACATCCTGTTCTTTGGCATCCAGTGCGACAACCCGCTGCAATTTGTGCTGGCGGGCTGGATCGCGAGCCTCGTGTTCTCCAATATCGTCTACACGCTTACGGTGTCGTTTGGCGATATCGGTAAGGCACTCGCTGTCGTGCTGTTGGTTATGCAGGTCGGCGGTTCGGGCGGTACGTTCCCCATCGAGATGACCGGTCCCGTGTTCCAGGCGATATATCCGTTCCTGCCGTTTACCCACGGCATCAACGCCATGCATGCCGCCATGGCCGGTGCCTACCATATGGAGTACTGGATTGAGCTGGGCATTCTGGCGAGCTATCTGATTCCGTCGCTGGCGCTGGGCGTGGTCTTCCGCCGTCCGGTCATCAAAGCCAACGACTGGATTATCGAAAAGCTTGAGAGTACTAAATTAATCTAGCGCAACAGCGTGGCGTTGACGAAACATCAAGGTCTACTCTGCCGATACTTTAGCGGGCTGGATTGCGATGTCGTGTTGGTTGTTGCTACAGTAGCGGGGCGTGCCGGGGGTCCGGCGCGCCCCGTTTTTATTTGACCATGAGGCGGCACGCAGCCATACGCGTGCGGACACCACGCCCAGTTTGAGTGTGAGGATGTTCCATGGCCCAATACGCTGCCAACGAAATCGAAAACATGCCCGATAGCCCTGTTGCTCGCGATGACCTGGGTGCGGGCGGCACCTCCCGTGGCGCCGGTGCTCGCTCGCCGCTGTTCTGGAAAGTTCTACTGCTTTCGGTGGCGATTATCTGGGGCTACTCCTTTACCACTATGAAGGACGCGCTCGACACCATCCCGGTGTTCGAACTGCTCTATGTTCGCTTTCTTCCCGCAGCGCTGGTCATGTTTGTTATCTTTCGCAAGCGCATCGCCGCCCACCTTAACGCTCGCAATCTGATTGTTGGTCTGAGCATGGGCGCGCTCATGTGGGCAGCCTATGCCTTGCAGACGGTCGGTCTGGCTCAGACCACGGCGGGTAAGAACGCTTTTTTGACGGGCACCTATTGCATTCTGGTCCCGTTCGCGAGCTATTTCCTAAGCGGCGAAAAGCTCACTCGCTACAACTTGGGCGCCGCATTGCTCTGTCTGGCGGGCATTGGCCTGGTGGCGCTCGATAGTGTCGAGTTCAACATCGGTGACGTCATTACGCTGGCGGGTGCGGTCTTTTTCGCCATCCAGATGGCGGTGACCGCCAAGTACGGTCGCAAAATGGACATCAACGTCATCACGTTTTGGATGTTTGTGGGCAATGGCGTCTTGAGCCTTATCTCGTCGCTGCTATTCGAGACCCAAGCGCCTCTGTCCGTGTGGACCCCGAGCTTTATCGGCGTGATGGCCTTTCTCTCGGTGGGCTGCACGTGCGTGGCGCTGCTCATCCAAAACGTCGGCTTGGCGCACGTTCCGGCCTCGACGGGTTCATTGCTCCTATCGATGGAGTCCCCTTCGGGCGTGTTGTTTTCGGTGCTGCTGATGGGGGAGGCGCTTACCTCGCGTCTGCTCGCCGGCTTCGTCCTCATCTTCTTGTCGATCGTCTTGAGCGAGACACATTTCGATTTTTTGCGCCGAAATAATTGCGCGCAATTGTAAACAACTTGTTGCGCCGCCCTTCTGGGGCGGCGTTTTTTATGTAACGCCCTTACAGTTATGCCTTGCACTTTAGACCATCAAAGTGTTTGCTGCACAAATAATACTGGAGGGCATTTATGGCACCAGCTCAGTCCGATTTTCAACCGCAACCAGCGCCCAAGGCTACCCAGGCAGCGCAAGCCGCTATCGGTGACGGTCTTGTTGCCGAGGCTCAAGCTTTTGCCGACAAGCTTGCTGCGTGGCGCCACGACCTGCACCAGACGCCTGAGTTGGGCAATCGCCTTCCGCAAACCTCTGCGTATATCCAGGCACGTCTGACCGAGATGGGCATCCCGTTTGCCACGCTCGTCGACGGCTCCTGTGTTGTGGGCCTCATCGGTGCCGGTGCGGCCGTGGCGGCCCAGGGCAACGGTACGTGCACGGACGATCAGGCTGGCACGGTCATCATGTTGCGCGGTGACATGGATGCCCTTCCCGTCGCGGAAGAGTCGGGCGAGCCTTTCGCCTCTGTCAACGGCTGCATGCATGCTTGCGGCCACGATATGCATGCGACGGCCCTGCTTGGTGCCGCCCGCCTGCTCAAGGCTCGCGAGGCCGAGCTTGCCGATGCCAATTCCACGGTTAAGCTGCTGTTTCAGCCGGGCGAGGAAACCTTTGAGGGTGCCCGCGCTGCCATTGCCGACGGCCTTCTGCAGAACCCGCGTCCCCAGGCGGCTTTCGCCATGCATGTTAACAGCCAATCGCCGCTCGGCCTGGTGCTCTATGGAAGCCCGGCGCTTTCGGGCGTGTACGGTTTCCGCATTACACTGCAGGGCAAGGGCGGCCATGGCTCGAGCCCCGAGATCTGCATCGACCCCATCACGGCCGGCGTCCATGTGCATCTGGCGCTTCAGGAGCTCATCTCCCGCGAGGTGCCGGCGGCCAAGGAGGTCGCGCTTACCGTTGGCAAGTTCGCTGGCGGTCAGGCCGCAAATGTCATCCCCGACACTTGTGTGCTCGAGGGAACGCTGCGTGGCTTCGATGTCGAGCTCATGGCGCATCTTAAGAGCCGCATCGCCGAGGTCGTCAATGGCGTCGCGGCAACGTATCGTACGCCGGCGACCATCGAGACGCTCTCGGATGTTCCGCCACTCGTACTCGATGACGATATGACCCAGGCATCGCTGGGCTATGTGGGTGCGACATTGCCCAAGGCAGCTTTCCTGCCGTTGTTCCACGCCATGGCGAGCGAGGACTTCGCGCTTATCTCGAGCGAGATCCCGAGCGCGTACTTTACCGTGGGCGCGGCCGTAACCGACACGGACGAGCATTTTGCCCAGCACCATCCCAAGGCACGTTTTAACGATGCCGAACTGCCGCTCGGTGCTGCGGCCTATACCGCCGTCGCTTTGGGCTATATCGCCGACCACCGGTAGCACCCAACCTTGCCTTTCAAGCCTGCGGGCATGGCCATAAGGCCTATGCCCTTGTCTTTCAAGGCAATCTTGGGCACCGTGGGCGCCATCGTCTCGGGCGTGCTGTTCGATGCCACGGGCTCCTTTGCGAGCACCTGGATTGTGTGCCTGGCGTGCTCCGTGGTCATGCTCGTGTTCCTGCTGGCATCCGAGCCCATCGCCGCCAAGCTGCGCGCGAGCGTGGCGGGGGAGTAGACGTCCGTCGCTCTTTTCTGTTCGCCCCGTTCTGTCCGTGGCCGCCCTGGAAGCCGAATGGATGCTCGTACCATCATTCGGTTTCCAAGGCGGCCACGGGCCTACGGAATGATCCGCTTTCCTCCGTCCCCAACAGATCACGTGATCCGAAGGGGACGGAGGAAAGCGGATCGCAAACAGCGGCGGTGCGTCAGGCCGAACGAGTCCCCATACCCTCGTTCGGTCAGGCGCGCCGCCGCGTTGCTGCTTTGTGCCGTATAATGTCCACTACCTATGACGCGATACAAAAGAAAGGTGTTTGCCCATGCAGGCACAGAAGGCGGAGGGAACCCGCGACCTTATCGGCGCCGAGATGCGCGCCTGGCAAAAGATGCAGCAGATTGCGGCCGGCGTGTTCGAGCCGTTTGGTTTTAAACCCATCGAGACGCCCGCGATCGAGCAGGTTGACGTGTTTGTCCACGGTATCGGCCAGTCGACCGACGTCGTGCGCAAGGAAATGTTCCGCGTGTTTAGCGGTGCCAACCTGGAGCGCGTCTTTACCGAGGGCACCGACACCAAACTCAAGCCCAAGCAGCGCCTGGCACTTCGCCCCGAGGGCACGGCCGGCGTGGTGCGCGCCGTCGTCGAGAACAATCTGGTGCCCCAGGGCTCCACGCCGTTTAAGGCTTACTACGCCGAGGCCATGTTCCGCGGCGAGCGTCCCCAGAAGGGCCGCCTGCGCCAGTTCCACCAGGTGGGCATCGAGTGGCTCGGCGCTCCCGATCCGGCGGCAGACGCCGAGTGCATCATCATGCTCATGGAGTTCTACAAGCGCCTGGGCTTCGATCTTTCCAAGCTTCGTCTGCTCATCAACTCGATGGGTGACGCCCAGTGCCGTCCGGCTTATCGCGAGCAGGTTAAGCAGTTCATCCTCGATCACGCCGACGAGATGTGCGATGAGTGCCGCGAGCGCGCCGAGCTCAACCCGCTGCGTGCCTTCGACTGCAAGAACGACCACTGCCGCGAGATCATGGCCGAGGCTCCGCTGATGGGTGACAACCTGTGCGATGAGTGCCGCGAGCACTACGAGCAGGTCAAGCGCTATCTGGATGCCGCCGGTATCGAGTATGTCGAGGATCCCACCTTGGTGCGCGGCCTGGACTACTACACCCGTACTGTCTTTGAGGTCGAGGCCCCTGGCGCCGGCGTCGGCTCCATCGGCGGCGGCGGCCGCTACGATGGCCTGGTCGAGCTCGAGGGTGGCAAGCCCACGGCGGGCGTCGGCTTTGCTGTCGGTTTTGAGCGCGCCCTGCTGGCCCTGCAGGCCTTTGGCAGCGATTTGGGTGCCGATGAGGCCCCGTGCGTCTATGTCGCCAACGCCGGCAAGGAGCTGCGTCAGAACGTCTTTGCCATTACGCAGGAGCTTCGCGCCGCAGGTATCGTGACCGAGGCCGACTATCAGGGTCGTTCGCTCAAGGCCCAGTTTAAGCAAGCCGATAAGGTAGGCGCCAAGCTCATCTTGGTCCTGGGTGGCGACGAGCTTGCCGCCGGCAAGGTCAAAGTGCGCGACATGCAGAGCCATGACGAGGTGCTCGCCGATCTGGACAACGTCGTCGAGGCGGTTCGCGAGCGCCTGTAGCGCATCTTTTTGAGCTTCGGGCCTGCTAACGTGCCCTGCTCATGGAGAGCGATTGTTACGGGGGTGTTTCGCTTTTATGCGGAATGCCCCCGTTTACGTATGCCGCCCACCGAGAAATACGACCATTTAGGGCAAAAACCTTTGCAATGCAGAAAATACTTTTGTGTGGTAAAGCGCAATCAGTGTCGAAAGTATTTCTCAAGCGCCTATAATGAATACCGCATGTTACGTGCATAGAAGGAGGAATGGGAGGAAACGTGGCTGAGAACCTAAGCAACCAGTCTGTACCCGAAGCCGCGGCGCGCGTCGCTGCCGTGGTCAACCGCCTCGTTAACCGAATCGGCTCGAATGCCGAGTCCAGGGAGCGTCTCGCCGAGATCGAGATCCCCGAGGAGCTGCGCGACAATCTGGCGCTGTTCTTGCGCCTGGAGCGCCGTGTGCTTAGCGAGTATGATCCCGAGATCGCGGACCTGTTCGACAAGATTTTGACAGCCGAGATTGTGGTCAATGCCGGCAACCCCGGTACCTGCGCTGCCGACGAAGCCGTCGACGAGCAGGGCGTGCCCACCGCCGACGAGCCCACTGCCGTGGCATTTCGTGAGGTCGTCGATTTGATCGACAGCCTGCCGCTCGATAAGCAGCAGGTCATCGTTCGCGCCTTTACGAGCTTTTTCCATCTGGCAAACCTGTCGGAGGAGAACTACCGTGTGGCGCAGCTGCGCGAGCGCGAGGCCGGTGCGTCGACCGATACCGAGGTCGATCCTGCCAACGAGCTTACCGTTGCCTATCACCAGCTGGTGAATGAGCTGGGTGTCGAGGGTGCCAACGAGCTGCTCGACAAGCTCGAGTTCCACCCTGTCTTTACCGCACATCCCACCGAGGCCCGTCGTAAGGCCGTCGAGGGCAAGATCCGCCGTATCTCCAACCTGCTGGAGGAGCGTCCGCGTCTGGGCGGCTCCGACCTGGTGGAGAACGAGCGCCATATGCTGCAGGAGATCGACGCCCTGGTGCGTACGAGTCCCATCGCGCTCAAGAAGCCCACGCCGGTCGAGGAAGCCGATACCATCATCGACATCTTCGATAACACGCTGTTCGACGTTATCCCCGTTATCTATCGTCGTTTTGACGATTGGGTGCTGGGTGACAAGGCCGGTACTGTGCCGCCGCTGTGCCCGGCGTTCTTCCATCCCGGCAGCTGGATCGGTTCCGACCGCGACGGTAACCCCAACGTCACCGCCAAGGTGAGCCGTGAGGTCGCCGCCAAGTACTTTACGCACATGGTGCTCAAGCTCGAGGACAAGTGCCGCCACATCGGCCGCAACCTCACGCTCGAGGCTACCTACAGCAAGCCGTCGGCCGAGCTCATTAACCTGTGGAACCATCAGGTCGAGATGAGCCCTCGTTACACGGCCCGCGCCGAGCTGATCTCCGAGCACGAGCCGCATCGCGCCGTCATGCTCGTCATGGCCGACCGCCTGAACGCCACCGTCCGTCGTATCACCGACACCATGTACCACAGCGCCGACGAGTTCCTGGATGACCTGCGCGTCGTCCAGCGTTCGCTGGCTGCCTGCGGTGCCGTCCGTGCCGCCTACGGCCCGGTGCAGACCATCATCTGGCAGGTCGAGTCCTTCGGCTTCCATATGGTCGAGATGGAGTTCCGTCAGCACTCCGTGGTGCACGCCCGCGCCCTCAAGGATATCCACGAGAACGGTATCCATGGTGACCTGCAGCCCATGACGCGCGAGGTCATCGACACCTTCCGTGCCATCGGTTCCATCCAAAAGCGCTACGGCAAGAAGATGGCGCACCGCTACATCATCTCGTTTACCAAGAGTGCCCAGCATGTGGCCGACGTCTTTGAGCTGGCCCACCTGTCCTTCGCACACGAGGAAGACGTTCCCGAGCTCGACGTGATCCCGCTGTTCGAGCAACTCGAGGACCTCGAGGGCTGCGTCGACGTGCTCGACCAGATGCTTACGCTGCCCGTGGTGCAAAAGCGCCTTGCCCAGACCAACCGCCGCATGGAGGTCATGCTGGGCTATTCCGACTCCTCCAAGGACGCCGGTCCTACCACGGCCATGCTCGCGCTGCACTCCGCGCAGGAGCGCATCGCCAAGTGGGCCGAGAAGAACGATATCGACCTGGTGCTCATGCACGGTCGCGGCGGTGCCGTGGGCCGTGGCGGCGGCCCGGCCAACAAGGCCGTGCTGGCGCAGCCCAAGGGTTCGGTCAACTGCTTCTTTAAGCTTACCGAGCAGGGCGAAGTCATCTTTGCCCGTTACGGCAACCGCACGCTGGCTCAGCGCCATGTTGAGTCCGTTGCCGCCGCAACGCTTTTGCAGTCGGCCCCGAGTGTCGAGAAGACCAACACCGAGACCACGCAGAAGTTCTGGGATATGGCCGAGAAGCTCAACACTGCAAGCCACGAACGCTATCTGGACCTGCTGAACACCGAGGACTTTACACCGTGGTTCTCGACCGTGACGCCGCTGACCGAGGTCGGTCTGCTGCCGATCGGCTCGCGTCCCGCCAAGCGCGGTCTGGGCGCCAAGTCGCTCGATGACCTGCGTACCATCCCGTGGATCTTCAGCTGGAGCCAGGCGCGCATTAACCTGGCCGCTTGGTACGGTCTGGGCACCGCCTGCGAGCAGCTTGGCGATCTTGACCAGCTCAAGGCTGCCTACCAGGAGTGGCCGTTCTTCCGCACCTTTATCGACAACATCGAGATGTCGATTGCTAAGACCGATCAGCGCATCGCCAAGATGTATCTGCATCTGGGCGACCGCGATGATCTGTCCAAGAAGGTCTTTACCGAGATGCAGCTCACCCGTAAGTGGGTCCTTGCCATCGTCGGTGATGAGTGGCCGCTGCAGCGCCGCCGCGTGCTCGGCTGCGCCGTTCGCGTGCGTAACCCCTACGTCGACGCTCTGTCCATCGCCCAGGTCCGCGCCCTTCGCGAGGTGCGCATGAATCAGGACGAGATGGCCGAGGAGAAGAAGGCCGAGTACATGAGCCTGATTCTTTCGACTGTGACCGGCGTCTCGGCAGGATTGCAGAACACGGGGTAATCGATAGCCCTGTGGCTCTCACCGGGACCCGATGGGTTTCCCTCTGAATGCGTCCTCGCACTTGAAGCCCCCTTATCCTGCTCCTTCGGAGCTGTGGATAGGGGGGCCTCGCGCTGACGCTCCTATTTGGCAAGGTGTTTTTTAGAATCCATTTTGCGCTCGGCCTCG
>CABVAO010000019.1 GCA_902496335.1 uncultured Collinsella sp. | reverse complement strand
ATGCCCGACTGGGAGGAAGAGCTGGGGGAGTACATCAAGACGCTCTAGCCGCTATTAACTTTTCGAGAGTAAAAGCCGCCGTTCTTTAACGGCGGCTTTTCTTGTTGATGGCTATCTGCGCAGTGGTGCCAATAGTATTTTGCGGAAGATCTTTCACTCGCTTGGCGTGGTGGCGGACCTGCCGGGCTGGTCATCGTAGGCGTATTTGCTGTACACGTTGACCTCCCACTGCTTTTTTTCGACCTTTGCCACGGAATCGAGGATGAAGCCGGTCGCAAGGCTCAGACCGCACAGGAACATAAACGACGCGGCGAGCATGGCGGTGGGGAAGCGCGGAACGAGGCCGGTCTGGAAATACTCGACAACGATGGGCGTGCCCAAGGCGAGGCCGATCACCGCAAACAGAAGCGCGACGAGGCTGAAGAACTTCAGAGGGCGGTAGTCCTTGAACAGCGTGCCAATCATCGCAACGACTTTAATGCCGTCGCTTACGGTATTGAGCTTGGACTCGGAACCTTCCGGACGGTCGCGGTACTCGATGGGCACATCCTTGATGCGCCAGCGGTGGTCGACGGCGTGGATCGAGAGCTCGGTTTCGATCTGGAAGCCCTCGGAAAGCACAGGGAAGGTTTTAACGAACGGGCGGCTCATGGCACGGTAGCCGGTCATGACATCATCGAAGCTGTAGCCATAGATCCACTTGATCATGGCACGGACCAGATTGTTGCCAAAGCCGTGGAAGGCACGCTTGTTCTCCTCGGCGTAGGTGCCGTTGGAAAGGCGATCGCCTACGGTCATGTCGGCCGTGCCGTTAAGGATGGGCTCGCAGAGGGCCTTGGCCGCCTCGGCGGGGTAGGTGTCGTCTCCGTCGACCATCAGGTAGCAATCGGCGTCGATATCGCGAAACATCTGGCGGCACACGTTGCCCTTTCCCTGACGGGGCTCAAAGCGGACTGTGGCGCCGTGCTCGGTGGCAATGCGTGAGGTATCGTCCGACGAGTTGTTGTCATAGACATAGACCGTCGCCTGCGGAAGCTCGCGGTGAAAGTCATCGATGACTTTGCCGATCGTGAGCGCTTCGTTGTAGCAAGGGATGATGACGGCGATGGATTCAGAATTCACTTAATGCTCCTTATACATTCAATCCTAGAAAGTATAGCCGTTTGGGCCTGGCATCCTAAGATGTGGGTTAGTTCTCCAGTTTTGTTGCGCGAATCGTTTGCATGGCCGTCGGGTCTATACTGTTCGTTTGTCAACGATTACGAGTAAAGGAGTTGCATCCGTGTCGGATCAGACAAAGCAACAAGAAACTCGCAGTCTGCCTGCGACGTTTGCTAAGAACGAATTTGAGAAGGACGCGTTTATCCTTCGTCAGCTGGTTACCAAGGATTTTAAGATCAAGTATCGCCGTAGCGTTCTGGGCGTCGCATGGTCGGTGCTCAACCCGCTGCTGATGATGATCGTCATGGCCATCGTGTTCTCGACGATTTTTGGCCAGGGCCGCAATGGCTCAATGACGCCCGAGATGTACCCGCTGTACTTGATCGTGGGTAACATTACCTTTGCCGTCATGTCTGAGTCTACTAACCAGGCCCTGACGTCGATCGTGGGCGCTGCCCCTCTGCTCAAGAAGGTTAAGGTGCACCGCTGGGTTTTCCCGGTGCAGAAGGTGCTCTTCTCGCTGGTCAACTTTGCCTTCTCGCTGGTCGCCGTCGCCATCGTCATGCTGTGGTTCCGCGTTATGCCTTCTTGGCACCTTATTCTGCTGCCGGTTTGCCTGCTGCTGCTTATGTGCTTCTGCATGGGCCTGGGCATGATGCTCTCTGCCCTTACGGTCTTCTTCCGCGACGTTATGCATCTGTGGAGCGTCGTCATTACGGCGTGGACTTACATTACGCCCATCTTCTGGACGACTGACTATATTGCGCAAATGCCGCATCTCGTGCGTATCTTGATGTATGCGAACCCCATGTTCAACTACCTGCAGTTTATGCGCGATATCTTCCTGTTCCAGACTACGCCCTCGCTTATGACGTTTGGTATGTGCGTTGCCTGGGCGGTTCTTGCGCTTATTATTGGCTATACCGTGTTCCATAAGTCCGAGCGCAAGTTCATCCTCTACATCTAAGGAGTGCTGTGATGACTGAATCTGTTGTTGATTACAGCGAGCAGCCTCTGGCTGTCGAGGTCGACGACGTCACCATGATCTTTAACATGGCGTCCGAGTCGCTGACCAACCTCAAGGAGTACTTCATTAAGCTTGCCAAGCACGAGCTGTTCTTTGAGGAGTTTAGGGCGCTTAAGCACATCTCGTTTGATATTCATCGCGGCGAGGTTGTGGGTCTGGTCGGCACCAATGGCTCCGGCAAGTCTACGATGCTCAAGATTATCGCTGGCGTTCTTGAGCCTAGCGAGGGCAGCGTTAAGGTGCACGGTAACATCGCGCCGCTGATTGAGCTTGGCGCCGGCTTTGACCCCGAGCTGACCGCCCGCGAGAACATCTATCTGAACGGCGCCCTGCTCGGCTACACCAAGGAGTTCATCGATGCCAACTTTGACGGCATTATTGAGTTCGCTGAGCTTCAGAATTTTGTCGATATGCCGCTCAAGAACTTCTCCTCGGGCATGGTGGCGCGTATCGCCTTTGCAATCGCGACGATTACCGAGCCCGATATTCTGATCGTTGACGAGACGCTGTCCGTCGGTGACGTGTTCTTCCAGCAGAAGTGCGAGGACCGCATCCAGCACTTTATCCAGAGCGGCGACGTGACGGTTCTGTTCGTTTCGCACTCCATGGAGCAGGTTGAGCGCATCTGCCAGCGTGCCGTTTGGATTGAGAAGGGTGACCTTCGCATGGACGGCCCAGTCGATGAGGTCTGTAAGGCGTATCGCGAGCAGTTCAACTAGGTTATAATTACTTGCGCCTGACAGGCTTGTGCTTGCTTGGGCGTGCGGTTATTTGCTCCATTAGCTCAGTTGGATAGAGCAGGGGACTTCTAATCCCAAGGTCGACGGTTCGAATCCGCCATGGAGCACCATCGTTTATTAAGCCCAGACCGCTTGGTGGTCTGGGCTTTTTTCATCTTGTGTGTTGCTGGAGCCGAGCGCGAGCAAGCCGCTGCTGTTTGTTGGGGTTGGCATTTTACTTTTCGAGATGCTGCCTCAGCAGCTCCAGCGCGTGAGCGTAGCCCTGCAGGCCCTCGCCGGTGATGGTGGCGAAGCAGGCTAGGCGTGCGTAGCTCAACTGGCGGAAGTCCTCGCGCGTCTCTACGGCACTGATGTGTACCTCGACGGCAGGGATGGCAACGGCCTTGAGGGCATCGAGGATCGCCACGCTCGTGTGCGTGTAGGCAGCCGGGTTGATGACAATGCCGTCGACCTTGCCGTAGGCCTCCTGGATCTTGTCGACGATGCTGCCCTCGTGGTTAGACTGGAAGACCTCGACTTCTTCGAAGCCCTGTGCGGCGCCCGCTTCCTGACAGATCTGGACCAGGCGGTCGTAGTTGTCGCTACCGTAGATACCCGGCTCGCGAATGCCGAGCATGTTGAGGTTGGGGCCGTTGATGACGAGTGCTTTCATGGTTGCTTCCTTTGCGGTTGGAAAACCACCACAAAGGTGCCTGTCCCCTTTGTGGTGGTTTTGGTTAGAGAGCGGGTGGGAGGGTGTCGAGGAGGGCTTGGGCGGTGTTGGCGGCGCAGTCGCGTGAGTCGATGATGTAGTCGGCCCAGGCGCGGTAGCGCGGCATGCGCTGTTCGGCCAGCTTGTCGATGCCATCGCGGGCGGTGATGGGGCGGCCCTTGTGGGCGAGTTCGTCGAGCTTGCGGTTGAGCATCACGATCTGGCTGTTCTGGTGCAGCAGCGGATAGTTCTCGTCCCTCGTGACCACGCCGCCGCCGGTGGAGAGCACCAGGCCGCTACGCTTGGAGATGTCGGCCAGCGCCGCCGTCTCCTGCTCGCGGAAGGCCGCCTCGCCGCGCTCGACGATAAAGTCGGCACAGGGCATGCCCAGACGCTCCTCGAGGGCGCGATCGAGGTCGATGTGCTCGCGGCCCGTGAACAGGGTAATCTGCTCGCCCACGCGGGTTTTGCCCGAACCCGGCATGCCGATGAGCGCGATGTTCTGCTCGCGGCGGGACAGGCACTCCGTTACATCCAAGATGCGCTCGCGCGGGGTGACCTGGCCGGTATAGCGCTCGACGGCCTGTGCCGCTTGGGCCACAAGCATGAGCAGGCCGCCGATGCAGGGGATACCGCGGCGCTCGGCCTCGAGCATGAGTCCCGTGCGGGCGGGGTTGTAGACAATGTCGATAACGCCTTTGAGCGCATCGAGCCCTTCGAGCGTGCAAGGCGCGTCGGGGCAGTGGGGGAACATGCCGGCGGGCGTGCAGTTGACGAGTAACGTTGCATCGGACTGCTGGGAGATGTTGTCGTAATTGACCTCGCTCGTGCGACCCACGGGCACAACGATGGCGCCCAGGTCTTCCAGCACCATACTTGCCGTGGTACCGGCGCCGCCAGTGGCACCGAGTACGAGAGCCTTCTTGCCGGCAACCTCAACCCCCAGCTCCTCGACCAGGCACTGAAAACCGAAGTAGTCGGTGTTGTCGCCGCGCAGGCGACCGCCAGGTAGGCGTGTGATGGTGTTGACGTTGCCCATGCGCTCGGCGAGCGGACTCAGCTCGTCCAGGTACTCCATGACGGCGCGCTTGTAGGGGATGGTCACGTTGGTACCCTCCCATTCGTCGCCCGTCATAAAGGCCGCGAGGTCCTCGGGCTCGCGCTCAAATCGCACGTACTCGAGCCCAGCGAGCTCCTTGTAGATGGTCGGGGTGTAGCTGTGGCCCAGCACGCGGCCCAGCACTCCGTAGGGGCGGGTTGCGGCGGTATCGGTCATCTAGAGCACCTCCGTGTAGCTGCCAAAGTAGGTGAAGCTTTCGCACACGTCGTCGATGGAATCGAGCAGGTCGTCGAGGGCCTTGCTGCCAAAGGGGCAGTCCAGATCAAAGTAGAACATAAACTCAAAGTCGCGGCCGGGGATGGGGCGGCTCTCGAGCTTGATGAGGTTGATGTTGAGCGCATAGAAGCGCTCGAGCACGCGGTAGAGGGCGCCCGGCTCATTGGCCGTGGTAATCATGAGCGAGGTACGGTTGGCACCGGGATAGACGCGCGGCTCACGGCTGATGACGACAAAGCGCGTGTAGTTGTTGTCCGAGTCCTGGATGTTGGGCTCCAGCACCTCCAGGCCATAGAGTGCCGCGCAGCTGCGCGATGCGATGGCGGCAATATCGGTGCGCTCGGAGCTGGCGACCATCTCGGCCGACATGGCCGTGTTGGGGTACTTGGTAGCGTTCAGGCCGTGCGCCTCGATAAAGCTAGCGCACTGCGCGATGGCCTGACCGTGGCTGTAGACCTCGCGTATGTCCGCGAGCTTGGTGCCGGGTTTGACGAGCAGATTGTGGTCGATCTTGAGGCGCAGCGAGCGCACGATGTGGAAATCGAACTGGGCGAGCAGGTCGTAGACGGCGTTGACCGATCCGGCAGTTGAGTTTTCGATGGGCAACACGCCAAACTCGCAGAAGCCGTCGCGCACAGCGCGCATAACGCCTTCGAAGGTCTCGAAAAACGCGATGTCGGGCACGTCGAAGAGCTTGCACGCGGCTATCTGGCTATAGGCACCTTCCACGCCCTGGCAGGCAACGGTGGCCGTTTGAGGGAAGGGCGTGTCGGAGGCTGCAGCCGTGGCGTGGGCCTTTTGCGAGACGGTGATGCCCTTGAGCTCGTTGATGTAGCGCTGCTGCTCGGCTTTGCTCATGCTCATGAGGAGACGGAACAGGGCGATGGTCTGTGCCTCGTAGCGCTCGGGCGCGCGGCTGGCGAGGTTGTTGAGCTTGGAGCGCTCGCGGGCGGGGTCGAAGACGGCCTTGCCCATCTCGATTTTTGACTTGGCGACCTCGGTGGCAATGTCCATGCGCTCGATAAAACTGTTGAGGAGCGTGGTGTCGATGCCATCGATGGCCTGGCGGATGTCAGCAAGGTCCATGGAGGCCCCTTTCACGTAACGGCTGAGTTGACAGGCAACCCAGGTGAGTCGGGTTAGAGCTGGGCGGCGTCCTCTAGGAGGGCGTCCCAAATCGCGAGGGCAGCGGCTGCTTCGGCAACGGGGACGGCGCGCGGGACGATACAGGGGTCGTGACGGCCGTGCACCGAGAGCTCGGCATTTTCCATGGCGTCCATGTCTACGGTTTGCTGCTCGCGGCCAATTGAGGGCGTCGGCTTTACGGCCATGCGCCACATGACGGGCGCGCCGGTGGAGATGCCGCCCAGGATGCCGCCGGCGTTGTTGGACTCAACCTCGATCTCGCCGGTCTCGGCGTCGATGCGATACGGATCGTTGTTCTCGCTGCCGCGCATGGCGGCCACGGCAAAGCCCATGCCAAACTCCACGCCCTTTACGGCGGGAATGCCAAAGGCGATTTGCGCGATGCGGTTCTCGATGCCGTCGAACATGGGGTCGCCGATGCCCGCGGGAAGCCCGTAGATGCCGCACTCCACGATGCCGCCGATGCTGTCGAGTTCGCCGCGCGCGGCTAGGATCTCCTTGCGCATTCGACCGGCTGCGGCGGCGTCAATGCAGGGCAGGTCGTTCGTAAGGATCGCCTTGCGGTCGGCCTCGCGATAGGCCATGTCGTCCATGGGTAGGTCCGAGATGCCGCCAATCTGCGCCACATGTGCCATCACCCGAATGCCGCGGGCCTCGAGTGCCTGCAGCGCAATGCCGCCGGCGATGCATAAGGGGGCTGTTAGGCGGCCGGAAAAATGCCCGCCACCAGCGACATCGTGCATGTTGTGATACTTCACGCGCGCAGGGAAGTCCGCATGTCCGGGGCGGGGCTTGCGGCGCAGCTCGGAGTAATCCTTGGAGCGCGTGTTGGTGTTCTCGATTATCGCGGCGATGGGCGCGCCAGTAGTGTGTCCATCGACCACACCGGCGATGATATGCGCGGCGTCGGCCTCGCGGCGTTTGGTTGCGGTCTCGTCGCGGCCGGGGGCGCGACGGTTAAGGAAGGCCTGCAGCTGCTCCTGGTCCACGGCGATGCCCGCCGGGATGCCATCGAGCGAGCAGCCGATAGCGGGGGAGTGCGATTGGCCGAAGATGCTCAGATGCAAGACGTTGCCAAAGGTCGAGGACATGCTATTCCTCCTCGAGTGTGACCTTGCCGCCCAGTAGGCGGTAGTGGTCGAAGAAATCGGGATAGGACTTGTTGACGGCCTCGGCGCCGTGGATCACGACCTCGCCGGTGGCGCGGCTTGCGGCGATGGCGGCCATCATGGCGATGCGGTGGTCGTTGTGCGAATCGACCTCACCGCCGGTGAAGGCATCGACGCCCTTGATGATGAGGTCGTCGCCGGCAATGCGCACCTGCGCGCCCAGCGCGGTGAGCTCGCGGGTGGTTGTGGCCAGGCGGTCGGATTCCTTGATACGCAGGCGGGCGCAATCGCGGATAAAGGTGCGGCCCTGTGCCAGCGAGGCCACGGCCGAGATAACGGGCACCAGGTCGGGAATGTCGTGGGCACTCATCTCAAAGCCGGCGAGCTTGTCGGACTGCACGGTGGCGGCGTTGGTGGAGCGCACGATGCGGGCACCAAAGCGCGAAAGCGCCGCAAGCACGTTGCGGTCGCCCTGCGCAGAGCTCAGCGACACGCCCTCGACGGTGATGGGGTCGGTGCCGATGGCGCCGGCACACAGCCAAAAGGCAGCGTTGGACCAGTCACCCTCGACGGCCACGTTGCCGGGCGTGCGGTACGAGCCGCTGCTCACGCGGAAGTTCGTGACCTCGGGCTGGCCGTCCTTGGCCGGAATACGTTCGACGTTGACCTCGACGCCAAAGGCCTTCATGGCCTGGATGGTCAGGTTG
The DNA here is from genome assembly GCA_902496335.1 of uncultured Collinsella sp. Classification (GTDB taxonomy): domain Bacteria; phylum Actinomycetota; class Coriobacteriia; order Coriobacteriales; family Coriobacteriaceae; genus Collinsella. The sequence goes on along the minus strand of CABVAO010000019.1, from coordinate 23,246 downwards.
ATATAGGGGCGGCTCTCGATGAGGCCGGTCACCTGCACACAGGAGGGCTGGGCCAGTAGCGGGGCCGCCAGCAGCAGGCCGGAGATATACTGCGAGCTCACGTTGCCCGGAAGCACAAAGGTGCCCGGGCGCATGCGGCCGCTCGTCTTGAGCGGAAAACCGCCCAGACCCTGTAGGTCGCATCCGGCGGCGATGATCTCGTCCGAGAGCGGGGACAGCGGGCGGGCGCCCAAGCGTCCCTGACCCACAAAAGTTGCTTCTGCGCCCAGCGCGCAGGCGACGGGCAACATAAAGCGGAGCGTGGAGCCGCTTTCGCCGCAGTCGAGCGTGCCGCCCGCAAGTGCCTTGAGCAGGCCAAACTCAACACTCTTCATGGTGGGGTGGACCTGGAAGCCGTCCTCGACGGTCTCGATGCGAGCGCCCAGGGCCGTAAGGCAACGCACCGTAGCCTCGATGTCGGCGCAGGTGGTGTTGCAGGTAACGTGCGTCTCGCCGTTGGCAAGCGCAGCGCAGATGATGAGGCGATGCGCCATCGACTTGGACGCGATGGCGGGAACGGTGCCCTTGAGCGGGGACGGGGTGATGCGGGCTAGCATGCGGATGCGTCTCCCTTCTGGCCGAGGCCTTCGGCAATGAGTTCGTGGAAAGTGGAAAGCGGCGTGCGGTCGATGCTGCAGCGGCCAATGCCGTGCGGAATTACCAGGTCGATGGTGTCGCCCACGCGTTTTTTGTCGTGCAGCGCCTCGGCAAAGACGGCGTCGGCATCTAGGTCGCAGCGGGTCTTGAGGCCATGGCGGGCGCAGAGCTCCTCAATACGGCCGGGCAGTGCAGCATCGCAAACGCCGTGCAGGGCCGCGACGCGCGTGATGATGCCCATGCCGATCGACACGCAGTTGCCGTGTCCGAGCTCAAAGTGCTCGCAGGCCTCGACGGCGTGTCCGGCGCTGTGTCCAAAGTTGAGCAGCTTGCGCTGGTTTGTTTCGCGCTCGTCGGCGACGACCACGGCGCGCTTGATGTCGATATTGCGGGCGATGATGAGCGCTACGCGGGCTACATCGCGGTTGAGCAGCTCCAGCGTGAGCGGGGTCTTCTCCAGCTCGGCGAAAAGCTCTGGGTCGGCGATCACGGCGTGCTTGACGACCTCGCCGCAGCCGTCGGCGAACTGCTCGGGCGTAAGGGTGGCCAGGCACCCCACGTCGGCGATAACCACATTCGGCTGCCAAAAGGCGCCGGCCAGGTTCTTGCCGGCAGCCAGGTCGATGGCGGTCTTGCCGCCCACCGACGAATCCACCATGGCGAGCAGACTCGTGGGGATCTGCACAAACTTGCAGCCACGCATGTAGGTGGCGGCCACAAAGCCCGCCACGTCGCCCACGACGCCGCCGCCGAGTGCCACGATCACGTCGGAGCGCGAAAGCTCGTGCTCGGCCACAAACTCCAAAATGGCAACGTAGGTCTCGGCGCGCTTGTGTGCCTCACCGGCCTCGAAGGTGCAGATACTCACTTCGTAGCCTGATGCCTCCAGGCTCTGCTTAACGGGCATCTGGTAGAGCGGGCCTACGTTGGTGTCCGTCACGATGACGGCCTTGGTGCCGCCGGCAGTGGCGCGCACGAGCGGTCCCGCCTGCTCCAGCAAAAACGTGCCAACATGCACCTGGTAGGGGCGTGCGGTGTCGATATCGATGGTAATCGCCATAAGCTATGGTCCTTTCGACCTGGCGTGATAGGTGGTCTAGTGGGAGGCCTCGTCGTCGAGTGCGCGCTTAATGCGGTCGCCCTCGGCAAGGAGATTCTCCAGATAGCGCTGGTCGCGGTCCTTGAGCGCACGGCTGTAGGCGCCGAGCGAGTCGATCAGGTGGTCGATCTCGAAGGCAAGCGCGTCGGCGTCGTCGATCATGAGCTCGGACCACATTTGCGGGTTGAGGTGCGCCACGCGGGTGAGATCGCGGTAGCTACCGGCCGAAAAGCCGTGGTGGACCTGGGCGGTCGGGCTCTTTACGTAGGCGTTGGACACCACGTGCGCAAGCTGGCTCGTGAAGGCGATGACGCGGTCGTGCTCGGCGGCGCTGGTCACGCTGAACTTGCCAAAGCCCAAGGGGCGCACCATCTCGCGCACCTGCCCCAAGAGCTCCAGTTTGAGCGCATCGTCCACCGCGGGTGGCACGAGCACGAGCGGGGCGCCCTGGAACAGGTCGGCGCGGGAGTGCGCGTAGCCCGAGAACTGGGTGCCCGCCATGGGGTGCGCACCCACAAAGTAAAAGCCGTGCTCGCGGGCAAGCTCAAAGGCGCGCTCGCACACGATGCCCTTGACGCCCACCGTGTCGATCACCACGGGGCCCATGATGGCCTCGGTGTCGGTGGCGTCGGCGAGTGCCCGGGCATGCGCCTCGAGCCACTCGATGCAGGCCTCGGGGTAGCAGGCAAGGACGATGATGTCGCATTCGCCGAGTGTCTCGTCGTTGAGCTCTCCGGCGACAGTGCCCATGCTGGCGGCCGTCATGACATCATCATCGGGGTCCCAGGCCAGCACGCGAACGCCCGCCTGCGCATAGCCGCGGGCAAAGCTGCCGCCGATGAGGCCCAGGCCCACGATGCCCGCGCATTTGGGACCGCCCTGGTTAACGCGCGCGTTTCTCACCGTACCCATGGGCTACTCCATGGTCTCTTGGCAGACGACCTCGCGGATGGCGCGAATGCGGCGCATGGTGTCGTCGAACTGGTCGGGGGTGAGGGCCTGAGCGCCGTCGGACCATGCGCGGCTGGGCTCGTCGTGGACCTCGATCTCCAGGCCGTTGGCGCCGCAGGCGGTCGCGGCGAGCGCCATGGGCTCAACGTAGCGGGTGTAGCCGGTGGCGTGGCTGGGGTCGGCAACGACAGGCAGGTGCGACAGGTGGTGCAGCACCGGCACGGCGTTGAGATCGAAGGTGTTACGGGTGCGGGTTTCGAAGGTGCGGATGCCGCGCTCGCACAGGATGACGTTGTCGTTGCCCTCGCTCATGATGTACTCGGCGGCCATGAGCAGCTCATCGATCGTGCCGGACATGCCGCGCTTGAGCAGGATCGGGGTCTGGGTCTTGCCGACCTCCTTGAGCAGGGGGAAGTTCTGGGCGTTGCGGGCGCCGATCTGCATGACGTCGATCTTCTTGTCCAAGAAGACCTGCACGTCGCGTGGGTCCATGATCTCGGTGACGATCGGCATGTCGAGCTCGGCAGACGCCTCGCACAGCAGGTCGAGGCCGGCGGGGCCCATGCCCTGGTAGGCGTAGGGGGAGGTGCGGGGCTTGTAGGCACCGCCGCGCAGCATCGTGGCGCCGGCGGCCTTTACGCGGCGTGCGATGCGGATGAGGTTCTCGCCCTCGACGGAGCAGGGGCCGGCGATGACTTGGAACTGGTCGCCGCCGATTTTGACGCCGTGGCCGCAGTCGATGACGGAGTCCTCGGGGTGGAACTTGCGATTTGCGCGCTTGAACGGCTCGGAGACGCGCTGCACGCGCTCGACGACATCCATGGACTCGAGCAGGAACGGGTCGATCTTGGTCGTATCGCCCACCAGGCCGATGATCGTCTCGTTCTCGCCGCGCGAGACATCGGTCTTCAGCCCCTTTTTCTCAATCCAGCTGACGATATGGCTTACGGCATCGTCGCTGGCGCTCTGCTTTAAAATTGCAATCATGGTGTGCCTCTCACCTCGATGGATAACTTTTGCAAAAACGGCCCGCATCGCGAGCCGTGTATATGGTGCATGTGAGTTTATACTATCTGACTCGCTTTTGCCTTCTAAAGTGGGCCGTTGCGCCTCGTCTTCCTCGGAATTGCAAAGCTTTTTCTTTTATTTTGATAGCCCGTGGTGCACTTGGGTATAATGCCAAACGTTGGCCCTATTAGCTCAGGGGATTAGAGCGTCTGCCTCCGGAGCAGAAGGCCGTTGGTTCGAATCCAACATGGGGCACCATCGAACGTAAGACCGTCCGAGCCTCGCATGGTCCGGGCGGTTTTTCTTATACCGACGCGACGTGATGGGACGTGGTATGGCAGCAACGGATATCGAGCGCGGACTCTCGACCGCCGAGGTCGAGGAGCGCATCGCCGCCGGTAAGATCAACCGCAGCATGGAGCTCAAGACCAAGTCGGTTAAAGAGCTCATCATCGAGAACCTTTGCACGCTGTTCAATTTGATCAACGTGATCCTGGCGTTCCTGGTCATTTTGACCGGTTCGTTTAAGAATCTGACGTTCCTGTTCGTGGTGTTCCTCAATACCGCTATTGGCGTTATCCAGTCCATGCGCTCCAAGAAGATGGTCGATAAGCTCACACTGCTGACCTCTAAGAAGGCCATCGCGGTGCGCGACGGTGCCGAGGTGGAGCTCGACCTGGACCAGATCGTGCTCGACGACATTATTCGCCTGGGGCGCGGTGACCAGATTCCGGCCGACGCCGTGGTGGTGTCGGGCGAGGCGCTCGTGAACGAGAGCCTGCTGACGGGCGAGAGCGACCTTATTAAGAAGCAGCCCGGTTCTGAGCTCATGAGCGGCAGCTTTATCGACTCGGGCCTGCTGCGCGCCCGTGTGATCCATGTCGGCGCCGACAACTACGTGGCCAAGATCAACAATGAGGCCAAGTACGTCAAAAAGGTCAATTCCGAGATCATGAACGCGCTCAACGCCATCGTACGCTTCGCGAGCCTCATTATGATTCCGCTCGGCCTGGCACTCTTTGCCTCGAGTGTGAGCGAGCTGTGGGATGCCGCGGGAACCCCGGGCGATAGCGCGCTTTCGTGGTGTTTCTCCGAGCTGTTGGCTGGTCATGTGCCTTCGTCGGCGCTGCTGTCCACGGTGGGTGCCCTGCTGGGCATGATTCCGCAAGGCTTGGTGCTGCTGACCTCGTCGGTGCTCGCCATCGCCACGGTGCGCCTGGCCCGCCGCAAGGTGCTGGCGCATCAGCTCTACTGCATCGAGACGCTCGCTCGCGTCGACGTGCTGTGCCTGGACAAGACGGGCACCATTACCTCGGGTCGTATGGAGGTCGAGGGCACCTACCCGCTGCCTGTTGAGGGTGTTGGCTTTGGCGTGGACTCGGACGAGGCGGCTGTTCCCGTCGATACCACAGTGCTCGATTTTGCGCTGGCTAACGTCGCGCGTGCGACTTCGGCCGATGCCAACGAGACCTGCCAGGCGCTGCTCAACTATTACGCTGATCGCCCGGTCGAGGTGTCTGAGCCGCTGTCGGTCATTCCGTTCTCGTCCTCCAAAAAGTGGAGCGGCGCGTCGTTTGCGCAGGGCTCCTATGTGATGGGCGCCGCGCAGTTTGTGCTCTCTGATCGTGTGTTTGCCCAGGTCGAGAACCGTGTCGCCGAGCTTGCCGATACCTGCCGCGTGCTCGTGGTAGCGCGCGTGGACGGCTTTACGCCCGATGGCGATATGGTGGGCGAGGCCGAGCCCGTGGGCTTTGTGACCATCCGCGACGAGATTCGTACCTCGGCGGCCGAGACCATCGGCTACTTTAACGAGCAGGGCGTGACCCTCAACGTGATCAGTGGCGACGACCCGCGCACGGTGTCGTCGATCGCGCGCGTGGTGGGCGTGCCGGGGGCGGACGCTTATGTGGACGCCACGACGCTCGATACGCCGGCCAAGCTCGATGCCGCAGTGGACCGCTACCATGTCTTTGGTCGTGTGACCCCGCAGCAGAAGCGCGAGCTCGTGCAGGCGCTCAAGCGCCGCGAGCACACCGTGGCCATGACGGGCGACGGCGTCAACGACGTGCTGGCGCTCAAGGAGGCCGACTGCTCCGTCGCCATGGCGGCCGGTTCCGATGCCGCGCGCAACGTGGCCGAGATCGTACTCGTCGACAACGACTTTGCCTCGATGCCCGCCGTGGTGGCCGAGGGCCGTCGTTCCATCAACAACCTGCAGCGTTCGGCCTCGCTGTTCCTGACCAAGACGCTGTTCTCGATGGGCCTGGCGGCGCTGTGTATCGCGCTGCCGCCGTACCCCTTCGAGCCCATCCAGATGACGCTCATTAACTTCTTCTGCATCGGCGCGCCGGGCTTTGTGTTGGGCCTGGAGCCCAACAATGCTCGCGTGAAGGGTGCGTTTTTGACCAACGTACTCAAGCGTGCACTGCCGGCGTCGATTGCGGTCATTTTGGCTGCGGCGCTCGATATCTTTGTGGCGCGCGTGTTTGGCTTTAGCCAGCTCACACTGTCTACGATGTGCCTGCTTACGTCGTGTGCGGCGAGCGTCAGCCTGATCTGGCGCATCTCGCAGCCTCTCACGCCCTTACGTGTGGTGCTCTTTGTGTTTGTAGTCGCCGGCATCCTGGTGGGCGTTATCGGATTCCCGGAGCTGCTGTCCATTGCCAACCTGTCGATGGGCCAGATGGTTATCTTGGCTGTCATCGTGGTCTTTACCTGCTCGGTGTTCTTTAAGCTCGCCACGATGATGGATTCGCTCAAGCCGCGTCGTCGTCATGCCGCAACTGGTTTTGGCCGTGGTGTGCGCGTCCACCTAGGTCGCGGTGGCGGCAAGGTGAGCTCGACGGGTTCGACGGCCGAGCGTTTTGCCAAGCGCGTCGCCGCCGACATGGCGCAGCGCCGCGAAGATCGCACCGCTCGCGAGGCCGAGGCCCGTGCACTCGAGGGCGTGGCCCAGGCCCAGCCCAAGAAAAAGAAGAGTACCGGAGCCAAGCGCTCTCGCGTGACCAAGTCCGCCCAAGGCATCAAAGTCTCGATGCCGAGCAAGAAGAAGAAGTAGCTACGCGCCCTGGCGATGTTGAATTGGTGCCTTGTTCCTGTGGGGCCGTGGCGATGTTATGCTCTAACCTCGATTGTTTGAATTGCTTCGAAAAGAGGATGCCGTGATCTGCCCGCATTGCCTTAAGACTATCGAGGACGGCGCCTCGTTCTGCCCCTACTGCAACGCCTATGTGGGTCCGGGCGATGGCCCCGAGCACACCGAGTTCGTGTTCTGTGAGGGCTGCGGTGCCCGTCTTTCTCCGCATGATCGTACGTGCCCCAAATGCGGACGCCCCGCTCCGGGCATCCTCTCCGAGGACGCGGCCGCATCCGACCTGGCAGCGGGCCGCACGGCGGGCTTTCCGCGCCTAACGCAAGAGCAGATCGATACCGAGGTGCCGCATGCGCCAGCCTCTGCCGCTGCGGTGCTTTCGGACGCCGCCGACCCCAATGAGACCTGCGTGCTGCCGGCTTTCGATAAGGATTTCGGTATCCCCAAGGTCGATATTCCCACGCCCGTTTCCCTGCATGACGATGCTCAAAAACCCAAGCGCAAGGTGCATCCCGACGAGGACGCCTATCACAAGCACAAGCGTCATATCCCCAAGCCGCTCATCGTCATCGCGGTCCTTGCCGTCGTGTGCGGTGGTGCGTATTGGTTCGTGACGGCCGATCCCATGGGTGTCATGCCTGGCTTCTATGACCAGTTTGGCCAGGCCGCGCAGACGACCTTCCCCACGCGCCAAAAGGGCGAGGCGACTGAGGACGATACCAAGCAGGACGATTCTGCCGAGGTGGTCCAGGAAGAAACCGTGCTCACCGATGATCAGCTCTATACCAGGCTCGACGGTCTGTATCAGACCATCGTGTCCTACGGTGACGAGGACCAGATCGGCGAGGTCATTGATTCTTTTAACAATGGCTATCTTCGAACGCCACTGTCCACCCGTCAGGAGCTGTCGCAGAGTGCCTACGCCCTGCGGGACCAAATTAAAAAGACGCAAGATGAGCTTAACAACCTTAAGTATCAGGACGATACGGTCTATGCGGATGACATCGCCCACTTAAAGCAGCTTGCCGAGTGGATGTACGAGCGTGTCGACGTGATCTGTCAGAGCTGGGACATCTCGCTGGCCATTCCCGATGGTGAGTCGATGAGTTCCCACCAAAGCGATATCCTGGCGCCCATCGCGCAGGGCGGCAACAGCGCACTGAACCAGTACGACGCCAATGTGGGTTCCTGGAAGCCGCAGCAGCGTTCCTAAAATTAGTTCGCCATAGTCGGCATAACCTACGTGCGCAATTGATGTAAGCGCATGCTTATTGCTACAATTCGTACAAATATGCTTTAAACGCACGAGGAAGGAACCACATGTTTGGTTTTAAGAAAGAGCTCTACACGCCCGAGTATCAGCTTGCCGGCGACGAGTGCGCCGTTATCGAGACGTCGAAGGGTACCATCAAGGTCAAGTTTGACGGCGAGGGCGCTCCCATTCATGTCGCGAACTTCTGCGAACTTTCTACGATGGGCTTCTATGATGGCCTTAAGTTCCATCGCTATGTGCCCGGCTTTGTCATCCAGGGCGGCGACCCCAATACCCGCGATATGTCCGGCGCCGACGTCGCCGCTGGTCTTGAGGGCCCCGACGGCATGCCCGGTACCGGTGGCCCCGGCTACTGCATCAAGGGCGAGTTTGCCACCAATCCGCGCAACAGCCATGTCGATGGTGCCCTTGCCATGGCACGCTCCATGGACCCCGATTCCGCGGGTTCGCAGTTCTACTTCTGCCTGGGCGCCCAGCATAACCTCGATTCCGGTTACACCGTCTTTGGTACCACGGTCGAGGGTCTCGATGTGATTTCGCAGCTGCGTGCCGGCGACGAGATCGTCCATGTCGAGATCGTTCACGAGTAAAGGGGACTTCCTTGAATAGCCAGCTGATCCAACAGGGCCGCGCCGCTTACCGCGCGGGTGATTTTTCCGCTGCAGCCCAGATGCTTGGGGCGGCAAAGACTCCCGATGAGATTATGGGCGAGGCCGATCACCTTCGTGGCAACGCCTTGATGCACCTGGGCATGTATGCCGAGGCCGCCGAGGCCTACGCCGCCGCCCTCAACGACGGCACCTACGGCAAGCGCGGCGCGCTGCTCACCAACCGCGGCAAGGCACTCGCCGCCGTGGGCGACTACACGACGGCCGCCCAGGCGTTCTCTGCCGCTACGCAGGATGCTTCCTATGCCACGCCGTTCAAGGCCTATCTGGGCCTGGGTAACGCGCTGTTCCAGTCGGGCGACTATGCCAACGCGGGTACTGCTTTCCGTCAGGCTGCCATCGACGGCGCCAATCCGGCTCCTGCCGCCGCACTCGGCGAGCTTGGTCGTTGCTTCATTAAGCTCGGCCGTCCGGCGGATGCCGTGGAGACCTACCGCACGGCTATCGACTTTGCCGGCCCCCGCGACGACACGCGTGCACTCAACGCCGGCATGGGTCAGGCACTTTCTGCCGCCGGCCGCCCCTCCGACGCACTCGACGCCTTTAACGCCGCTACTGCCGATGGCATCTACCAGCTCACCTCCGAGCAGGCCGATGAGCTTGCCCGCGTGCACGATTCGCTTGCCGCGCTGTCTGCCCAGACGGCTATGGCCACGGCTCCGGCGCCCGCGATGGACGCTCCTGCCGTTGATCCGCTCGATCCTACGGGCGCGACCGGCCAGTTTATGCCCGATCCCTCGGACACCGGCTTCTTTACGCTGTCCGAGTCCGAGATGGTCCAGCAGGACCGTCAGGATCGTAAGCAGGCCAAGGTCCGTCGTCGCCATCGCCACACGGGCCTCAAAGTCTTCATCGTGCTGCTTCTGCTCATTTTGATCGCCGCGGGCGGTCTGGGCTTTGCCTACACGCGCGGCTTTGGCTTCCCGTCTCAGGAGTCTGTCGTTACCGATCTGTTCCAGGCTGCCGGCGACGGTGACACCGCAAAGGCCGAGTCTTGCCTGGCATCGAGCCTGTCCGAGGACGCTAAGTCTATGATCATCTCCTCGATTCCGCAGGGTGCCACCGTGTCCGTCGAGGGCATGGATCAGTCCATGACCGAGACGACCGCTAAGGTGAAGGCATCGCTGTCCAAGGGCGGCGAGCAGGAGTACACCGTCAAATTCGTGCGCTCCGACAACCATATCGGCTGGGCCGTTTCCTCGCTCGATATGGATTTCTCGGCTGCTGACAACCAGTAGTGACCTTATGGGATTTAGCTTTGCCCGGCGCTTCACCGCAAGTGAGGTGCCGGGCTTGCGCTAGTATGATGAGCTAGTAGTTTTCCAGCAATCATCCAACACATCAGGAGTTGCGTTGTTTTCTTTGATGGATATGTTCTTCGGTAGCTATGCGGGCGATCTTGCCATCGACCTCGGCACCGCAAATACGCTTGTCTCCGTGCGCGGCAAGGGCATCGTCATTCGCGAGCCCTCTGTAGTCGCCATCGACAAGAACGACGAGCGCATCCTGGCGGTCGGTATCGAGGCAAAGCGCATGCTCGGCCGTACGCCCGGCAACATCGTGGCTGTTCGTCCCCTGAAGGACGGCGTCATCGCCGACTTCGATGTTACCGAGGCCATGCTTCGCTACTTTATCGACAAGGCGTCCGAGAAGCGCTATCCGTGGACCCCGCGCCCGCGCGTTGTCGTCTGCGTTCCCTCCGGCGTCACGTCGGTCGAGAAGCGTGCTGTCTTTGAGGCCACGATCCAGGCTGGCGCTCGCCAGGCCTACCTGATCGAGGAGCCCATGGCTGCCGCTATCGGCGCCGATCTGCCCGTCGAGGAACCCACCGGCTCCATGGTCATCGACATCGGTGGCGGTACCACCGAGGTCGCTGTTATCGCTATGGGCGGCATCGTCGTCTCGCAGTCCATCCGTATTGCCGGTGACGAGTTCGACCAGGCCATCCTCACGCACGTTCGTGATGCCTACAACCTGGCCATCGGCGAGCGTACGGCAGAGGACATCAAGATCAAGGTCGGTTCCGCCGTGCCGCTCAAGGACGAGCTCGACGTCGAGGTCAACGGCCGCGACGTGATCACCGGTCTGCCCAAGACCGTGCGCATCGAGAGCGAGGAGATTCGTCGCGCGCTCAACAAGCCGCTCGACGAGATGGCCAAGGCCGTTAAAGACGCACTCGACGCTACGCCTCCCGATCTTGCCTCGGACCTTATGTACTACGGCATTTTGCTGACTGGTGGCGGCGCGCTGCTGCGCGGTCTCGACGTGCGCCTGCGCGATGAGACCGGTGTTTCGGTCAACGTCAGCCCCACGGCGCTCGATAACGTCGTTAACGGCTGTGCCCGCGTGCTCGAGGCCAATGCGTTTGATGGCGGCTTCGTCCAGACCAATGCTTAATTTCCAAAAGGTGGATTCCATTTGGCACGATCTTCGGGTTTCTCCACAAATCTGAATACCAAGCGACAATCAACGGGTATGCGCCCGTTGATTGTTTTCAGCCTGATTTCGGTGTTGCTGCTCACGTTTTACATCCGCGAGGGCGAGGCAGGACCGATTCATGCCGTGCGTTCGGGCGTGACGACGATCACCTCGCCGGTGCGCTTTGTGGGCTCGGCTGTGGCGGCCCCCTTCAATGCGATCGGCAACGTGTTCTCTAACCTTACGGCGTCGCAGGACACGCTTGACGAGCTTAAGAAGCAAAACGAGGAGCTGACCTCTAAGGTTGCTGAGCTCTCCGAGGCTCAAAAGACCGCCGAGCGTCTGGAGGGGCTGGTCGGCCTGCAGTCGACCTACAACCTCAAATCGACCGCAGCTCGTATCGTTGGTGCCTCCGGCGATGCCTGGACCTCGACCGTTACCATCGACAAGGGCTCTGCCGACGGCCTTACCATCAACATGCCCGTGACGAGTTCTGCCGGTGTTATCGGCCAGATTATCGAGGTATCGGCCAAGACCTCTACCGTGCGCCTGATTGGCGACGAGAACTCGGGCGTGTCCGCCATGGTGCAGGACACGCGCGCCCAGGGTATGCTGCAGGGTCAGGCTGACGGCACGCTGCGTCTTGAGTACGTGAGCGTCGACTCCGATGTTAAGGTTGGCGATATCATCGTGACCTCTGGCATCGGTGGCGTGTTCCCCAAGGGCCTTCCGCTTGGCACCGTCTCGTCGGTTGAGAAATCGGCAAACGACGTGTACTACACCATTGTGGTGCGCGCTCAGACCACGGCCGAGAACAACGAGGAAGTGCTGGTCATCACCTCGCTGACCGACGAACAGTCGGCCTCGGATGAGGACGTGAGCACGGCCAACAGCACGCCGCAGGGAACGTCGCGCGATGCTGCGACCAAGACGAAGGACGAGAGCTCGGATGACAGTTCCGACACGTCCGAGACGACCGATTCTGGCTCGAGCGAATAGGGGGCATGTCCATGGATCTACACGAGCAGGGGATGAGCTCCCGCACGTTTGTAATCGCCGCCATCGTGTGTGTGCTGCTGCAGGCAGGCCTGGCACCGCAGATCTCCATTGCGGGAGGTCGCGTCAACTTCATGATTATCCTGGTGTGCCTAAGCGTGTTCTCGGGCGACCCGACCCGTGCCGTCGTGTGCGGTTTTTGCAGCGGCTTGTTTTATGACCTGTCCGCTGCCGTGCCGGTGGGCGTTATGTCGCTCCTGCTGACCGTGGGTTCTTTTGCCCTGGTGCACAGCGCCGTCGGTCAGACGGGCGGTACCCCGAGTGCGCGCGGCGTCACCGTGGGCGCCTTTGCGCTCGTCATTAATGTGATCTACAGCATCATCTTGCTGTTTATGGGTTTGGAGACGAGCTTTGTCGTGGCGATCTTCGGCCATGCGCTGCCGTCCTCGATCCTGACGGGTCTGGTTGCCATTCCGTTTTTGATGTCCGGCGTCGTGCCGCAGTCCGGCTATGGATTCTCCGCACGTGGCGGACGCCAGACGGGTATGCGCTTTAAGCCCAAGACCCGCAAGCTCAAATAGGGGAGGCCCGTAGATGTCTTCCCAGATGACGGTTATTATCGCCGGTATCGTGCTGGTTGTGGCCATCGTGGTCGCGCTGGTCATCATGCGTCGAGGCGATTCCCGTTTTACCTACGATACACAGCATGGAACGGCCCCGCGCGCCACCGAGGGCGAGGGCAATACCGCGGCGACCGCCTTTAAGGGCCGCTTTTCCATCCTCACCACGGGTGTGGGCGCGATGTTTGCGGCACTTGCCGTCAAGCTGTGGGGCATGCAGATGGTCTCGTCGGACTATTACGAGAAGCAGGCCAATAGTAATCAGACTCGCACCGTTACCACACCCGCTGTGCGCGGCCGCATCCTCGACCGCAATGGCGTGGCGCTTGTCCAGAACCGTCCCTCACTTGCTGTCGTGGCCTACCGCGACCTTGCCGAGGATGAGGTTCTGGTTCGCCATCTTGCCAACGTGCTTGGAATGCCTTATGTGGCGGTCCTTCGCAATATTCAGGACAATACAGAGGGCGCTCAGAGCCTGCATACCATCGCGACGGACGTCCGTCGCTCCACGGTTGCCTATATCAAGGAACACGCCGGCGAGTTCCCGGGCGTCAAGATTGCCGAGCGTACCGAGCGCCAGTATCCATACGGCGAGACGGCATGCCATATCTTGGGCTATACCGGCACCATTACCTCCGAGCAGCTCGAGGCCCAGAATAAGAAAACCTCTGGCGATGATGATGCTTCTGCTGGCAAGATTACGTACCAGTCGGGCGATATCGTGGGCCAGGCGGGCGTTGAGAGCTACTACGAAAACCTGCTGCAGGGTATTCGTGGCGAGCAGACCGTCAAGGTCGATGCCTCGGGCAATGTGACCGGTCAGGCCGGCGCCGTGCCCGCGAAGGCCGGCTCCGACATTAAGCTCACGCTCGACCTTAAGATCCAACAGGCCTGTGAGACGGCGCTGGCGAGCGCTATCGAGCTTGCCAAGACCACTGGCTACAGCAATGCCGGCAACGGCGCTGTGGTGTGTCTCGATCCCAACAATGGCGAGATCCTGGGCATGGCGAGCCAGCCCAAGTTCGATCCGTCCGTCTTTATCGGCGGCGTCTCAAATGACGTGTGGACCGAGCTCAATGATGACAAGGGTTCGCACCCGCTGCTCAACCGCGCCATTAGCGGACAGTACATGTCGGCCTCGACCATCAAGCCGCTCTCGGCACTGGCCGGTCTTGAGTTTGGAACCTACACGTCCGGGCAGACGACCAACTGCACGGGTTATTGGACGGGTCTGGGCAAGTCGTGGGGCAAGTACTGCTGGCTGCATTCCGGCCACGGCACCATGACGCTGCAGTCGGGTATCGCCAACTCGTGCGACCCCGTCTTCTACGACATGGGCAAGGCGTTCTTTTATGACGAGCAACATCCCGAGGGCCTGCAGGAGGTCTTTCGTCGCTGGGGTCTAGGCAAGACCTGCGGTATCGATCTGCCGAGTGAGGGCGCGGGCCGTATTCCCGATGCCGAGTGGAAAGAGTCGTACTTCACCGACGCCTCTGCCGAGGACCGCAAGTGGAATGCCGGCGATATGACCAACATTGCCATCGGCCAGGGCGACATCCTGGTGACGCCCCTGCAGATGGCGTGCGCCTATATGGGTCTTGCCAACGGCGGAAAACAGTACGTGCCTCACGTGTTTTTGTCTGCCGTATCGCGCGATGGCGACGGCGATGCCTATAAGTACAACGGCAAGGGCAAGAAGAAGCGCCTGGAGGCCAAGATCAACAGCGATTCGGATTTGACTCTTGTCCGCAACGGCATGCACGACGTGATTTACACGGCATCGACGTCCCTGGCAGCGCACTTTGGCACCCTGACGCCGCAGGTATACGGCAAGTCGGGCACGGGCGAGAAAAGCGGCGAGGACGAATACGCTTGGTTCTGCGCCTATGCACCGGCCGATGATCCCAAGTATGTCATCGCTACTGTCCTGGAGCAGGGCGGCGGTGGCTCAGATACCGCGATGCATGTCGTGCGTGACGTTCTCGGCGTGATTTATGACGAGCCCGATACCTCTTCGGCCTCGGGCGATTCTTCGGTTCGATAGGAGGTTGCGATGGATTTTTCTCCGGCGGATCTGTTCCGTTCAACCAAGACCGGCTCTCGCAGCAGCCTGGACCGCGTCAACAAGCAACTTTCGGCCTCGCGCGGCACGTTTCGCCAAAAGGTGCATATCGGTGTGCTCGTGGCTACTGTGGCGCTCGTCGCCTACGGTGCCATCATTATCTGGTCGGCTTCGCAGTTTAAGGCCGATGCCTCGTTCTCACGCCATCTGCTGGGAATTGGCATCGGGGCGGTGCTGGCGGTGCTCGTCTGGCGTACCGACCTGCGCGGTATTTCCAATTTCTCGACGGCGTTGCTCGTCATCGACCTGATCGTGATCCTCTCGCCCAAGATTCCGGGTCTGTCCTATACGGGCGGTCTGGGCATGACGGGCTGGATCAAGATTCCCGGTATCGGCTTGACATTCCAGCCGGTTGAGCTTGCCAAGCTCATCACCATCTTCTTTATTGCTACGCTTGGCTCGCAGTATAACGGTAGCATCGATACCGTTCGCGACTACGTCAAGCTCTGCGGCATGCTGTCCATTCCGTTTTTGGCCGTCGTTGCCATGGGCGACCTGGGCTCGGGCCTGGTCGTGCTGGTTTCGGGCGCCATCGTCATCTGCATGAGCGGTGCACGCCGCGAATGGGTGCTGTCGACCCTGGCCCTGCTCGTGGGCCTGGTGGCCCTCGTCCTTGCGCTCGATTCGGTCTTTGATTCGTTGCTCGGCCACGATGTGCTCATCAAGCAGTATCAGATGAACCGTCTGACGGTCTTTATCGACCCCGATAATGCCGATTCGGACGATGCCTACAACCTGCAGCAGTCGCTTATCGCCGTTGGCTCGGGCGGCTTCTTTGGTAAGGGTTTGGGCCATGCGACGCAGTCGGCCGGCGGCTTTCTGCCTGAGTTCCACACCGACTTCGTCTTCGCCTTCCTGTCCGAGACCTTTGGTTTTTGCGGTTCCTTTTTGCTCCTGTGCCTCTACGTGCTGCTGATCTTTTCGACGATTCGCGTCGCCTTTAAGTGCGAGTCGCTGTTTTTGCGTCTTTCGTGTGTGGGCATCGTTGGCATGTGGGCGTTCCAGACCTTCGAAAACATCGGCATGTGCATCGGCATGATGCCGATTACCGGTATTCCGCTACCGTTTATTAGCTTCGGTTCGTCTTCGATGATGATTCAGCTGCTGACGGTGGGTATCGTACAATCCATATGGCGGCATCGTTCGGGCGCCGCGTAACCGCTGGAGGGGTTTGCTATGAAAATTCCCGTAGATAAGCTGACCCGCGCTTTTAAGATGGGCGCGTCCGTTAAGAAGGATTCCGATACGCCGGTGCGCGTCTCGGTCTATCTGGATTCGTCCGCCTCGCGCTTTCTGGCCGAGACGGTGCGTGATGCCTTTGTGCCGCAGACGACCTCGGGCATTGTGCGCGTCGAGCGTCTGGGGGAGGAGCGAATTGCTCCAAAGACCGATACCGATGTGGTGCTGGTGCTCTCGTGTGGTTCCGACCGCTTGGAGAGTGCCGTGCAGGAGCTCGTGATCGCCGGCGCGCCCGTGTGCGTGCTTGCCGAGTCTGCTGTGGAGGTGCCGTTTATCGAGGAGTCCACGCCCATGCTCGGCGTGGTAGCGGCAACCGATAAGACGTATCTGCTCGAGACGCTTGCCCGCTGGATTCTCGATCGCACCGACAAAGAAACGGCTTTTGCGGCGAACTTTGCCTTCATGCGCATCGCGGCGGCCAATCGTATCATCACCTCGTGCGCGCTCACCAATATGGCGACCGGCGCGCTGGTGTTTTTGCCGGGCGCCGATTATCCCGTTATGGCGCTGGCACAGGTGGGCATGCTCTTTGAGCTCGCTGCCGTCTTTGGACGCGGCATTAAGCCTGAGCGCGGCTACGAGGTCGCGGGCGTGCTTGCCGGCGGTCTTGTGATCCGAGCGGTCACCCGCGCACTTGTCAAGCAGACGCCGCATATTGGGTTTGCCGTCAAGGCGCTCACTGCTGCCGCGGGCACCTATGGCATGGGCCGTGCGCTCGTTTCGCTCTACGAGCGCGATGTCGACTACAGTCGTGCCAACGAGGTGGTTACTGCTACGTTCTCCCGCGTTCGCGATCTCGTAACCACGGTCGCGGGCGCTACCCGTCCTATGGCGTCCTATCAGGACGCATCAGATCTCGCTGCTTAGGGGTTTTCCGTTGCGCGTTGCATACCAAGATTGTTTTCATTTAATTGAGCCGTTGCTCGCCAAGGTCGAGAAGCCGAGTCGCTATATCGATCACGAGTGGGGCACGCTTTCCAAGGCCGATGCCGACTACCGTTGCTGCCTGATCTACCCGGATGTGTACGAGGTTGGTCTGCCCAACCAGGGTATCGCCATCCTCTACAACATCCTTAACCAGGCCGAGGGCATCTCCTGCGAGCGTGGCTATGTGCCGTGGCCCGATATGGGTGACGCCATGCGCGAGGCAGGCATTCCGCTGCTCTCGCTCGAGGGTGCAGCGCCGGTCGCTTCGTTTGATATCGTCGGTCTGCATGTGCCGCACGAGATGGCGGTGACGAACTTCCTCGAGGCTCTCGACCTCGCTGGCATTCCGCTGTTAGCGGCCGACCGCGGCGAAGACGACCCCATCATCATCGCCGGCGGCCCCTCGGTGTACAATCCCGAGCCGTACGCGGCCTTCTTCGATGCCATCCTCATCGGCGAGGGCGAGGAGTCGCTGCTCGAGACCTGCCAGCTGCATCGCCGCCTGCGTGACGAAGGGGTCCCGCGCGCGCAGATTGTCGAGCAGCTTGCATCCATTGCCGGCAACTACGTGCCATCGCTCTATGAGGTTCGTCACGACGAGCCCTGCTCGCCGCATGGCTACACCGTGCCGCGTGAGGGCAAGGATGCGCCGACCGTGGTCTACAAGCGCGTCGTCGAGGATTTCGGCGCCACGAATCCGCTGTCGCAGTCGTGCGTGCCCTATGCGCAGCTGGTCCACGACCGCCTGTCTATCGAGATCCTGCGCGGCTGCGCCCGCGGCTGTCGTTTTTGCCAGGCCGGCATGACGTATCGCCCGGTGCGCGAGCGCTCGGCCGACCAGATCGTCTCGTCGGTGATTCAGGGTCTGGAAAAGACCGGCTATGACGAGGTGTCGCTGACCTCGCTCTCCACGACCGACCACTCCTGCATTCGCGACGTGCTCGGCAGGCTCAACCGTCGCCTGGAGGATACGGGTATTCGCGTGTCTATTCCGTCGCAGCGCCTGGATTCGTTTGGCGTGGATATGGCCGAGTCGGTCGCCGGCGAAAAGAAGGGCGGCCTGACGTTCGCGCCCGAGGCCGGCAGCCAGCGCATGCGCGACATCATTAACAAGAACGTGACCGAGGAGGACCTGGACCGTGCGGCCAAGGCGGCCTTCGAGGCCGGCTGGAACCGCATGAAGCTTTACTTTATGATGGGCCTTCCCGGCGAGCGCGACGAGGACATCGTGGCCATCGCCAATCTGGCCGATCACGTGCTGGAGCTCGGTCGTTCCGTGGTGCCCAAGGCTCGTCGCGGCTCGATCTCGGTGTCGATCTCGGTTTCGGTCTTTATCCCTAAGGCTGCCACGCCGTTCCAGTGGTGCCCGCAGCTCGACTACGACGACGTCAAGCGTCGCCAGAAGCTGCTCATCACGAGCGTTCGCAACCGTGCCGTCCGCGTTCATTACCACGATGCCGAGACCTCGCTCATCGAGGCTGCGTTGTCCCGCGCCGGTCGTGACATGACGCCCGTCATCATCGATGCTTGGCGCTCGGGCTCTCGCTTTGACGCCTGGGTAGAGCATTTCTCGCTCGATAACTGGAAGGAGGCTGCTGCCAAAAACGGCATCGACCTCAATGAGCTCGTGCACCTGCCCTACGAATTGGACTGGCGCCTGCCGTGGGAGCACGTGAGCCCCGGCTGCACGCGCGGCTTCCTCGAGCGCGAGTACCGTCGCTCGCTCGAGGGCGTCACGACTCCCGACTGCACCCGCACGTCGTGCACCGGCTGCGGGATCTGCCCCACGCTCCACGCCAAGAATGTATTGATGGGTGATCGCGCATGAGTGAGCGCCTGACCGACAACCCCTCGCTCTTTAGGCTTCGTGTTCGCTATGGCAAGCGCGATCGCCTTAAGTACCTGGGCCATCTCGAAGTGATCCATACCATTGAGCGCATCGTGCGCCGTGCGGGACTTCCCTATGCCGTCACGCAGGGCTTCTCTCCGCACATGCGCGTGGGCTTCTCTTCGGCGCTACCGGTGGGTACGTCGTCGACATGTGAGTGGTATGACCTGTTTATGACCGAGTTCGTGGCGCTCGACGAGGCGTTTGGGCGCCTGGCTGCGGCGTCTCCGGCCGATCTGGCGCCCATCGAGGCGGCGTACATCGACGTGCGCACGCCGGCGTTGACGGCGCAGCTCACGCGCCTGTCGTATCGCATCGACCTGCATCTGGACCCCGAGGCGCCCGTAAGCGCCGACGAGGTGCATCGTGCGATCGACACGCTGCGCGCGGGCCATGGCATCGACTACGCGCGCGGAAAAAAGAGCAAGCGCTTGGATTTGGATCACACGCTCGTTGGCTATGAGCTCACGGCGGGGGAGCGCCCGGACCATTTGGTGCTCATGCTCGACACCCATGCCGACAACGAGGGCTCCATGCGTCCGGAAATTTTGCTTTCTGCGGCTGATGTTTTGTTGCAGGGCTTGACCCCGGGCGTGGATGCACCTATTGTTTCCACCGGTATGCAAGACCTCGTGACCATCTGCTCCTACGATGTCGAGCGTCAGAATCAAGCATGCGAGGACGACGAGGGCCGACTCGTCAGCCCCATACCTGTGCGAACTTGTGGATTTGCTCCACATACTCGTTGACGGGGGTATTTTCGCCTGCTACTATATTCGGCTGTTGCACTAACTGATGCATGAAGGGCAAGTAAACATGTACGCAATCGTTAACACGGGCGGCAAGCAGTACAAGGTCGCCACCGACGATGTCATCACCGTCGAGAAGATCGAGGGCAATGAGGGCGACAAGGTCACCCTGCCGGTTATCTTCCTCAACGATGGTAAGAAGATCGTCACCGATCCCGACAAGCTGGCCAAGGCCAAGGTTACCGCTCAGATCGTTGAGCAGTTCAAGGGCGAGAAGCAGCTGGTCTTCAAGTTCCACAAGCGCAAGCGCTATCGTCGTCTGAAGGGTCACCGTCAGCAGCTCACCAAGCTGAAGATCGTGAAGGTTCAGGCTACCTCCCGCGCCAAGAAGGCTGTCAAGGCAGAGGCTGAGGCTGTTGCCGAGGCTCCCGTCGCCGAGTAGATTACACTCGTAACGAAAGAGTAGGTATACACAATGGCACACAAAAAAGGACTCGGTTCCTCCCGTAATGGCCGTGACTCCCGCGGTCAGCGCCTTGGCACGAAGCGCTATGCCGGCCAGACGGTAACCACGGGCACGATTCTCGTCCGTCAGCACGGCACGCACATCCACCCGGGTGAGAACGTTGGCCGTGGTAAGGACGACACGCTGTTCGCGCTGGTCGACGGTACCGTTGAGTTCCACAAGGGTATCAAGCACAGGGTCAGCGTACGCCCGCTCGCGAACGCGTAATTCACCCTTCATAGAGCACATATGTGGGAGGCACTTGAGTTTTAGGATTCAAGGGTCTCCCTCTTTTTTGTAGGAGGCGATTCTGTTGTCACAGTTCACCGATATCAGCCGCATTAACGTGTGCGGCGGCGACGGCGGAGCCGGATGCATGTCGTTTAGGCGCGAGGCATTTGTCCCCAAGGGCGGCCCCGATGGCGGCGACGGCGGTCGTGGCGGCAATGTCGTCATCCAGGCCGATGCTCAGCTGTCTTCGCTGATCGATTACCGCTTTAAGCATCACTTTCGCGCCGAGCGCGGCACGCACGGGCAGGGTGCCCGTCGTAACGGCAAGAGCGGCGAGGACCTGATTCTCAAGGTCCCTATGGGTACCGTAGTCCGCGAGCTCGATCCCGAGACGCAGACCCCTATGTTCGAGATTGCCGACCTGGTGCACGACGGCGAGCGCGTTGTCGTGGCCCCCGGTGGTGCCGGCGGTCTGGGCAACACGCACTTTGTGACGTCCGTGCGTCGCGCGCCCGCGTTCGCTCAGCTGGGCGAGCCGGCCGAGGAACACTGGATCGAGCTCGAGATGAAGCTTATGGCCGATGCCGCGCTCGTGGGCTTCCCCTCGGTGGGTAAGTCATCGCTCATCGCGCGCATGAGTGCCGCCCGTCCCAAGATTGCCGACTACCCGTTTACCACGCTCGTGCCGAACCTCGGCATGGTGCGTGCCGGCGAATATTCTTACGTCGTTGCCGACGTCCCCGGTCTTATCGAGGGCGCGAGCGAGGGCAAGGGCCTGGGTCACCAGTTCCTGCGCCACATTGAGCGTACGGCCCTGATTATGCACGTCGTTGACATGACGGGTGGTTTTGAGGATCGCGATCCGGTCGAGGATTACCATATCATCAACCGTGAGCTCGAGCAGTATGGCGCTGAGCTTTCTGAGCGTCCGCAGATCGTCGTTGCCAACAAGTGCGACGCGCCGGGCACGGCCGACAAGATTGCCGACCTCAAGCGCGCAGCGCTCGATGATGGCCATATGTTCTTTGCCGTGTCTGCTGTGACGGGCGCCGGCCTTAATACGCTGATGCTTGCCGTGGGCGAGCAGGTGGCTAAGCTGCGCGCCGAGTTGGCGGTTTCCGATGAGCCGGTCGTTCTGCGCGACGATGAGTGGGAGCGCCGTCGCCTGCAGCGAGAGAAGCGTTTCCGCATTGTCCAGGAAGAGCCCGGTGCCTTCCGCGTGGTCGGTCGTGCCATCGAGCGCATGGTCATTCAGACCGACTGGGAAAATGAGGAAGCCGTCATTTACCTGCAGCATAAGTTTGCGCGTATGGGTGTTGACGACGCGCTCGAGAAGGCCGGTTGCCGTGCGGGCGACGAGGTCCGCATTTGCCAGCGCGCCTTTGACTTTGAGGGCGCCGAGGACTTCTCGGAGTACGAGGAGCTCGAGGATGCTGGCGAGGACGTTGCCGTTGAAGCCATTGATGTGGCCGATGCTGCGGATGAGGGAGTCGAGGTTGTCGATGCGGCGGATGCCGCGGGCGATACCGAGACCTCGGAGGGCGAGTAAGCCATGTCGCTGCGCGGTGGAATCGGTCTGCCCGAGCTTCCTCTAGAGGACGGGCAGGAGTTTAGGCTCGGCATTATGGGTGGCACCTTTGATCCCATCCATTACGGGCACCTGGTGACCGCCGAGCAGGCGCGCGAGTCGCTCGACTTGGACGCTGTGCTCTTTATGCCGGCGGGTTCTCCTGCCTTTAAGCTTGACAAGCCGGTGACGCCTGCCGAGGACCGTTATGCCATGACGGTCCTCGCCACCGCCGCGAACCCGGCTTTTTTGGCGAGCCGGTTCGAGATCGACCGCCCGGGCGTAACCTATACGGCCGATACGCTTCATGCCCTTCGCGACTTTTACCCGCCGCAGGTAAAGCTCTACTTTATTACGGGCGCCGACGCGATTATCGATATTGTGACCTGGCATGATGCCGAACGAATCGCTGAGCTTGCTACCTTTATTGCGGCGACGCGACCGGGCTTTGATATCGATACGGCGCGTGCCCGAATCAAAGAGTCGGGGCTGCCGTTCGACGTGCGCTATATTCAGATTCCAGCGTTGGCGATCAGCTCGACGAACATTCGTAAGCGAGTTGCCCGCGGTATGAGCGTGCGCTATCTTACGAGCGAGTCCGTGCTCGGCTACATTCGCAAACGCAGGCTATATGCCGATTTGGGCCAAGAAGATTTTGAGTGATGGGGGTCTACGTTGTCGGTAGAGGATCAGTTTGAGGGCGATGAGCGCGCGCTGCTCAAGCGCATTCAAGAGCTGCTTGATGTTCGCATGAAGGATAAGCGCAAGCGCTATGTGCATTCGCTGGGTGTTGCCGAGACCGCACTTCATCTGGCCGAGGTCTACGGCGTTGACCGCTTTGATGCCGCTGCCGCCGGCCTGATCCATGACTGGGACAAAGTGCTCTCCGACGATGAGCTGGTCACGCGCGCTCTGCATTACGGCATTAAGATTGCCGGCTCTCCTTCCGCCGCGACGCCGCTTTTGCATGGCCCTGTTGCCGCCTATGAACTTCCGCAGCTTTTTCCCGAGCTGTCGCCGGCGGTCTTTCAGGCTGTCGACCGTCACACCGTGGGCGCTTGCGACATGACGCCGCTCGATATGGTGGTCTTTGTGGCTGATGCCATCGAACCCAACCGCCACGGCGATTATGCCCATGCGCTGCGCAAGATGGTGGGGGAGTCGACGCTCGATGAGTTGTTCTTCTCCTGTTTTGCGCAGGGTCTGGTCTATGTGATCCAGTCCGGGCGCTATCTTTATCCCACGGCTATTACGATTT
>CABVAO010000018.1 GCA_902496335.1 uncultured Collinsella sp. | reverse complement strand
GGTCGGAGGGGTGGCTTTGTAAAGCCGTTTGTCTCCACCCGCGTAGCGGGTGGTTCAAAGCTGGCCGCTGCGCGGCCAGCAGACTAAAGTCTTGAATCAAAAAGAGCCGGTCGAGCAAACGCTCGACCGGCTCACAAACTTTCCCTCAGCCCTTTATCATCCGCGCGGGAGAAAAGCCAGCAAGGATACCGTAGGGCCCACCCGCCGGGAGGGGTTTCCTAAGGGCACATCCCGCAGCCGCAAAGCGGCGAGGACGTGCCCGTGGAAACCCCGCAGGCGGGCGGGCCCGGACAGGTTAACTTACTCCTTCTCGACCGCGCGCATGATCGCCTTGTAGATCTCCATCAGCGGGATGATCAGGAAGGCAAGGCCCAGGGCGGCGATAACGCCCTTAAGCTCAAGCGTCACAGGGCCAAAGAACATCTCGGCAAGCGTCGGCTGCACGGTTACGATCACCGTCAGCACCAGCGCCAGCGCGGCCGAAGCCCACAGCCACTTGTTCTGCTTCTTCATGGTGAACAGCGACGCACGACGGCTGCGCATATTGAAGCAGTGGAAAATCTCGACCATGTTGAGCGTGATGAACGCCATCATCACGCCTTCCTCGTCGGCGTTGCCGGCAATCATATCGGCGATGTGGATGTAGCCCATGTCAAAGTACACGCCCACAAAGAAGCTCGCCAGCACCAGCACGGTGATGATCAGGCCCTGGACCACGCAGTCCAGGCCCATGTGACCGGCAAAGACGCCGTCCTTGGCGTTGCGCGGCTTGCGCTTCATGATGTCGCCCTCGGCGTCCTCCATGCCCAGCGCGAGCGCGGGGAAGCAGTCGGTGACCAGGTTCACCCACAGCAGCTGCACCGGCTGGAAGATGGTAAAGCCGATGAGCGTGGCGATGAACACCGAGAAGACCTCGGCAAGGTTGGCCGAAAGCAGGAACTGGATGACCTTGCGGATGTTGTCGTAGATACGACGGCCCTCTTCGCAGGCACCGATGATGGTGGCGAAGTTGTCGTCGGCAAGCACCATATCGGCGACGTTCTTGGTGACGTCGGTACCGGTGATGCCCATACCGACGCCGATGTCGGCGCGCTTGATGGACGGGGCGTCGTTGACGCCGTCGCCCGTCATGGCGACGATCTGGTCGCGCGACTTCCAAGCCTCGACGATGCGGGTCTTGTGCTCGGGCTGGACACGGGCGTACACGCCGTAATCCTCGATGTGCGCGTCGAGCTCCTCGTCGCTCATGCGATCGAGGTCGGCACCGGTGATAGCCTGGCTGCGATCGGCGACGATACCCAGCTGCTTGGCGATGGCCACGGCGGTGTCGATGTGGTCGCCCGTAATCATGACGGTGCGGATACCGGCGTCGTGCGCCTCGCGGATAGCGTCGGCGACCTCGGGACGGACCGGGTCGATCATGCCGGACAGGCCGCAGAAGACCAGATCATGCTCGAGCGCAGCGGGGCTGCAGTCGGCGGGAACCTCGGTGTAGGTGCGGCTCGCCAGCGCCAGCACGCGCAGGGCCTCGTCGGCCATGGCCTTGTTGGCTGCCACGAGCTCGGCGCGGCGCTCCTCAGTCAGGGGGACGACCTTATCGCCCTCGTAGATATGGGTGCACAGGCCAATCACCACGTCGGGCGCGCCCTTGGTGTACTGCTCGTACTCGCCGTCCAGGGTCTCGACGACCACGGACATCATCTTACGGCCCGAGTCGAACGGGGCCTCGCCCACGCGCGGGTGCTCGGCAGTCAGGCCAGTAAGACCAGCTTTGCCGGCATCATTGACAAGTGCACACTCGGTCGGCTCGCCCACGGCCTCGCCCAGGTCCTCGTCCCACTGGGCATCGGAACACAGCGCCATACCGGCCAGGAACTTCTCCTTGGGCGCAGCGAGCTCGTGCTTGACAACGGTCATCTTGTTCTGGGTAAGCGTGCCAGTCTTGTCGGAGCAGATGGTCTGCGTGCAGCCAAGGGTCTCGACGGCAGAAAGCTTGCGGATGATCGCCTGGCGCTTGGCCATCTTGGTCACGCCGAGCGAAAGCACGATGGTCACGACGGCAACCAGGCCCTCGGGAATGGCGGCGACGGCAAGCGAGACGGCGACCATAAAGGTGTCGAGCAGGGCAGTCGGGTCGGTAAGGACGTTGCCCACGCCGTGACGGATGATGTCGACGCCAAAGATGACGACGCAGATGACGATAACCATAATGGTAAGGATGCGGCTGAGCTCGGCGAGCTTCACCTGCAGCGGCGTGAGCTCTTCCTTGGCCTCGGCCAGGGCGCCAGCAATCTTGCCCATCTCGGTGTTCATACCGGTGCCGACCACGACGGCGCGACCGCGACCGTACACCACAGTGGAGCCCATGTAGCACATGTTCTTACGGTCACCGAGCGGCACGTCGTCGGTGCCAGCGGCGAGCTCGATCACGTTGGCGTGCTTCTCGACCGGCACGGACTCGCCGGTCAGTGCGGCCTCTTCGATCTTCATCGTGGCGCTCTCGAGGACGCGGCAGTCGGCCGGGACGGAGTCGCCCGCCTCGAGCATGATCACGTCGCCGGGCACGAGCTCGGCGCTCGGCAGGTGCATGAGCTTGCCGTCGCGCAGCACCTTGGACTGCGCCGCGCTCATCTCCTGCAGGGCCTCGAGGGCCTCCTCGCTTTTAGCCTCCTGGACCACGCCCAGCACCGAGTTGACGATAACGACGAACATGATGATGGCGACATCGGCAAAGTCCGCCTCGCCCTTGACCATGCCCGTGAGCGCGCTGATGACGGCGGCAACAATCAGCATGATGACCATAGGGTCGGCCATCTGCTCAAAGAAACGCTTCCACAACGGCGTCTTCTCGGCTTCCTCGAGCTTGTTAGGGCCTGTCTTGGCGAGACGCGACGACGCCTCGCCGTTGCTCAGGCCAAGGTTCTCATCGACACCCTGGTCGCTGAGCACCTCCGCCGCGGCGGACAGGTATTCCTTTTGCATATAGAGTCCCCTCCTGGGATTCGGGCCACTCAGCAGATTGATGCCCGATCATAATTCCCAGGAGAAGGGCAAGGGCTCATCAAGGCTGCCGTGCTGAGCGGCAGTTGATAGTGGAGCTATGGTACCCCAAAGCGACGCGTCTAGCCAAAACATTCCATCTGGAAACACGGCACAGGCGCAACGGTGCAGACAGTGTGATGCTCAAGATTGATAAAACGTTTTTTCTTCGGCGCATCATCGAACTAAAATATCGCCCAGATAGCAGCGGTTAGAACGGTTGGTAAAGTTTTTGCATATACCGTTTTTCCGCAAAAAATGAACTTCTAATTCGGCATACGGTCGATTTTTTGGGGTATTCGGTCGGCATTTCGTTATAATCATCTCAGTTTTATTTCTTATGGTTTATCTATCAGCGCAAGACGATGTCAGATGGAGGTCTGAATGTACAAGCGCACCAAGATTGTATGCACCATGGGTCCCGCCTGCGATAGCGACGAGACCATCCGCGAGATGATCAAGGCGGGCATGAACGTCGCCCGTTTTAACTTCTCGCACGGATCCTACGACGAGCACCACGGTCGCATCGAGCGCGTCCGTCGTATTTCCAAGGAGCTCGGTATGCCCGTCGGCATCCTGCTCGACACCAAGGGCCCCGAGGTCCGCACCGGCCTTTTGGTCGACGGCAAGAAGGTTGCCGTCAAGACCGGCGACAAGATCGTCGTCACCGCTCAGCCCACGTCCGAGGATTTCCACGGCACCGCTGAGCACATCTCCCTCGACTACCTGGCTCTGCCCTCCGAGGTCGAGAAGGGCTCCCTCATCCTGATCGATGACGGCCTGGTTGCCCTCGAGGTCGAGTCCGTCGACGGCCAGGACATGACCTGCGTCGTCAAGAACGACGGCCTGATCGGCGAGCGCAAGGGCGTCAACATGCCCAACGTCAACATCTCGCTGCCCGCCATCACCGAGCGCGATCGTCAGGACATCCTCTTTGGCCTGACCGAGAACATCGACTACATCGCCGCTTCCTTCATCCGTGACGGCGAGTCCGTCCGCGGCATCCGCAAGCTTTGCCGCGAGAACGGTGGCGAGCACGTCACGATCTTCCCGAAGATCGAGTGCGCCCTGGGCGTCGAGAACTTCGACGAGATCCTCGAGGCTTCCGACGGCATCATGGTTGCCCGTGGCGACCTGGGCATCGAGATCAAGCCCGAGCTTGTTCCGCACATCCAGAAGGAGATCATCGCCAAGTGCAACGCGGCCTACAAGCCCGTTATCACCGCTACGCAGATGCTCGACTCCATGCAGCAGAACCCGCGCCCGACGCGCGCCGAGGTTGCCGACGTTGCTAACGCCATCTACGACGGCACCGACGCCGTCATGCTGTCCGGCGAGTCCGCTGCCGGTAAGTACCCGGTCGAGGCCGTTAAGATGCAGGCCAGCATTGCTCTCGAGACCGAGAAGTACCTCCCGGCTCACGCTCCGCTCGAGGTTCCGGCTGACGCTCACGGCACCCGTGTTGTCAACAACGTTGTGGGTATGTCCGCTGTGAACATGGCTACCACCGTTGGCGCCAAGTGCATCACCGTGCCGACGACCACCGGTCGTACCGCTCGCCTGATTTCGCACTTCCGTCCCAACATGCCGATCTGCGCGTTCTCCCGCCACGAGTGGGCCGTCCAGCAGATGATCATGTACTGGGGCGTTATCCCGCACCAGGCCGAGATTACCCAGGGCACCGTCAACGGCACGATCGTCAAGGCGATTGAGACCGCTAAGGAGCTCGGCTACGTCAAGACCGGCGACCTGACCGTCGCTACCGCCGGCGATCCCCGCATGAGCGTCCAGCTCGAGGACAAGGTCTCCTCGACCAACGTCGCTTACGTCGCTCAGGTGCGCTAAGTCGTACTTGCAAGCACACTTGCATTGCAAAGGGCCCGGAAGGCAAAGCCTTCCGGGCCCTTTTTCTGTGCCAATGCCGGCGCACAGCAAAACACGCACTCATTTCTTTACCAAAAGTGCGAAATTCACCCTTCGAGACCCATAAAATAAAGTCCCAAGCGCTAAAAGTGTTCGCCCGGTGGCAAACCCACACCTTAACCGACGCTGATAAATCGTTTTAGCAAGAGCCAGATCAACCGCGTTTTCGGAAGTGCGGGGAAAATTGCTTACCCCCGAGCACAAACCCTTTTATTTCAACAAAACCCCTGATAAAGTTGGCTTTAATACCGCTTGCGCCTGACCTATTTGTCTTTTTCCCCGCACTTCCGAAACGGATAGCTTTTCTAGCCCAAACAACGCTCAAACGATCGGATCGCTATGTCATTTCTTGCCTGCGGACCCACGGCTTTTCAGTACTATCGCATCCCGCCCCAGATACTGGGACTCTATCCGGCAATCCTGCCGCCCGACCATGACCATCGCTTGGTGCATTACTCAAAACAACCAGTATTTAAAGACTTGCTCGGCACACCAGTTTGGAGATTCGTAGGCGAAAGAAAACAGCGCGCGAACGGAAAGCTATTTCATAGCCGTCTGCTAACCCAAGAGCCACCTCCCGGGTCGTTTAGGCAGACTGAACACGGTTTTGATGTCACGTCGCCCGAGTTTACGCTGCTCAGCCTTGCTACGCTGGTCTCACGCAACCAGTTACTCATGGCTTGCTACGAGATGTGCGGCTCCTTTGCAGTGTTTAAGCCCTGTGAAAGAACGCAACAACAACTCGATGAAGCTATTTCACTTAAGCTCATTCCACCCAACTGCGGCTGGGAGCGTGTTGTCAACACCAAGGGCAATGGCACTAACCTGTGGAAGTGCACGCCGCTTCTTTCCGCAGCGGATATCGCCGCGTTCGCCAAGCAGGCCGCAGGCCTGCGCGGCGTTAAACAACTGCGCTGGGCGACCGAGCACATGACAGGGCAGACCGCCTCGCCCTTCGAAGTACAAACCTCCATGCTTGTCTCGCTCCCCCGCGACGAGGGCGGCATGGGCATCGACATCACCAATAACGCGCGCATCCCGCTCAGCGAAGCCGCGCGTTCGCTGTATGACAAAACCTGCTGCTACGCCGATATCCTCATAGAAAGCGGTACCGACAGCATGGGCGTCATCCTTGAATGCCAAGGCCGCTCCGCCCACGACAGCGAAGCCGCGAGCCTCTCCGATGCCGAGCGCGCCACCGCACTCACAAGCATGGGCTACGACGTCATCCAAATTACCTATGATCAGATCAAGGACAAAAGGAGCTTTGGCAACCTAGCCAAACTCATCCATAAAAAGGCTGGACTTCCCTACATCCCAAAGACCGATCAGGAACGCACCGCCGAAGATGCCCTGCGACGGGAGCTGTTGGTCAATTGGGATGAGCTGTTCACTGCCGGGCCGACCAGCTAGCAGCTAGCGATCAGGGGCAGCGCGGGCACATCGGGCGATTCGACGCGGGCGGCAAATCCCTCCTCAGTTAGCTCGACGACCTCGGTAAACGTTGCATCGAAAAACTCCTCGGTTAGCAAGCGATACGGCGGATGATCGGGCTCGCCGGGGTTTTCGCGTACAATCTCGTGCATAACGCCGATGGTCTTGAGCACATACTCCTTATGGATGGGATACTGACCAAAACGCGTCGCCGCAGTATAGAGGCGATCGGTCGCGCGCGGAATCGAAACAATGCCGAGCGTCTTGCCAAACCAGTCAAAGTCGCCTTGCTTTTTAATGCGGAATTCCTCGCACGGCTTGCCGCCGTGCGCCTCCAGGTACTGGTTCACGCGGGTGTTCCACACGGTATCGGCCACCAGATGCGACCAAACGCCCAGCGTCAGATCGAGCAGCGACTGCGCCACGTCATCGGGCGCGAGCGAAAGCTCGCTAGCACCGGGACCGGCAACCGGCTCGGCATCCTTGTAGCGTTGGGGATAATGCACCCGATTGAGTCGCTCGCGCTCCTCGGCGATCGAGGTCGCGGCAGCCGGCGTACCAACAGACGCCCCTTTGAGCAGCGGCGCCACATAGGTATCCCAAAACTCATGCTCGCGCGGCTTAGGGATAGGCTCGGGGTTTGCAAAGTGCGTAATGCGATACGGAATGGGATCAGCGATGCCAGGGACCATATAGCCCACGAAGATATCCGGAACCACGCAGCCAAACAAAAAGGCATTGCGGTCGCGCACACTATTGGCAAGCGCACCGGTGCGCTCCAGCAAACGCTCCGTCTGAGCGATATGAATGTTCCAGCTTGGCATAGCCACCCCCATAAAAACCTGGATAACTATACCATCACGGCAAAGCCGCGCGGGCGGCTACGCACGCTCTACGCAGCAACTATTCCGCAGCGCCGCTCTCGGTTCCATACGACGACACCGGCGCCTCGACCACATGGTGATATCGATCGATATAGATGGCGCGGGCGCCCAGGCGCCGCGCCAAATCCTGATGATGCGTGCTCATCAAGACCGTCTTGCCGGCAGCAACATAGGCCAGTAGAAAGTTGACCACGATGTCGCACGAGTCCTCGTCAAGTCCGTTGGTAGGCTCGTCGAGCACCAGGATATCGGGATTCATCGACACGACGGCAGCCAGCGCCACGCGCTTCTTTTGCCCGCCCGAAAGCTGATAAGGCGAGGCATCGACCAGATCGGCAACCTGAAACAGCTCCATGGCATCGCGGACGCGGCGCTCGAGCTCGTCTGCCGGAAGTCCCATCTGGGCGGGACCAAACGCGACCTCCTCGCCGACTGTGGCGCAAAAGAGCTGCGCATCGGCATTCTGGAACACAAAACCCACGCGCTGATGGAACCGCTGGGCCGTCGCGGAATCCTTGAGATATGCCGCATCGACCGCATGCCCATCAAACAGATACGTGCCCGCGTCCGCGAGCTCAAGGCCGTTGATAAGGCGCATGATCGTCGTCTTTCCGCAGCCGTTGGGACCTAGCAGGGCAACGAGCTCCCCACGGTCCACCTGCAGCGAAACGCCATCGACCACCGTATGGCCCGCATAAGAAAACACCACGTCGCGAAACTCGATGAGCGGCGTGGCCTCGGCACCGGCAGCACCGCTCGCGCCCATCGCGCCATTCGTATCGTTTGCCAAAACGTCGCCCTTCCCTATTCACATCGACGGTTAAACCGCCCGCGCTACAGCACCGCGCACAACACGGCAAGCAGCACCACAACGGCCGCATAAACCGCATCGCGCCAGCCAAAAGAGCTGCGAGCGGGCGTCGGATACGCGCCGGCAAACCCACGGCAGAGCATGGCCTCGTCCATCGCGCGGCTGCATTCCATCGCCTTGATAAACGTCATGCCCATGATACTCGCGATCGAATCGGTACGCGAAAATCCCTCGGGCGCGCGACCGACGCTGCGCAGCATGACCGATTCGCACAGATCGTGAGCCGTGCGTCCCAGCACCTCGATGTGCTTGAGCGCCATATCAAACGTAAAGATAACCTCGTCGGGCAGGCGCAACATCTTAAGCGCTGCCGACATGCGGCTCCAGGTGAGCGTCCACGAAACGCCCAGTACCAGCGACACGTTAATGAACGTTTTGAGTGCAATCTTGAGCATGGCGCCCGTGGCAGACGTGCCCAGCAGCAGGGCAGGCAGTGCCAGAACCACCGCGAGCCCCGCAGCGCCAAGCGCCGGCACAAAGGTTGCCCGCAGCCCGCGTACGGGGCGCACGGCAACGAGCACCAACGCGATCGCCGCCATCAACATGAGGTACAGCGGACTCTGTGTCAGACACACGCACAGGACGCAGACGAGCATCCCCACCAGGCGCACCGGAGCCGAAACGGAAGAAAGGGCGCGGTCGATCATCGACCCGCCCTCGTGTGCGCCGCCGCCTAGGCGAACCCGCTCAAGCAGGCTCGCCAGGTGCAGGACGTTCTTTTGCATCACGCGATGCCGAGCCCCCACGGGCTCATATCGCTCCTCGGCCGCAAGCCAGCTAGGCAGCTCGGCTATTGCCATGAGCACCGCTTTCCTTGACCGTCAGCGAGACCAGGCGGAATGCGATGGTGAGCACCGCAACGCCAATCACGCCCGAAAGAATATACATCGCGGCCTGGCCGGCAAAGCCAAGGCCCTGCTCCTCGGAATAGGCCTGAAGGTAATCGCCCGTGGGCAGCGCATCGGCAAAGGTCGGGGTATCGAGACCGACCGAAGCCTGCAGGCTGTCGTCGCCAGCCTCCTGAACGGCGGTCGCGGCGCCCTCGGCGTCCCACTCACCCCAGGCGTCACCGGTGGCAAGCAAGCCGAGCGGCGTAGCCACGACAAGCACGGCGACCAGGATAAGCGTGGGGATCAGCGACGTCTTCTTGGCAGCAGCGCCCTCGGCGGCAAGCTGGCCATCGGCGGCTTCGGGACCGACGATAATGCCCGGCGCAGTCTTCTTGATAAAGCCGTAGATGGCGGCCGTCGCCACGCCCTCGACCACGCCGGCAACCAGCATATGCGGGATCAACATTGCCGGAATAGCCACGGACAGCGGGAAGGGGCAGTACAGCGGAGCGCCCGAAGCATTCGTGAAGAGCATCGGCTGAATACCAAACTCGATTGCCGCGCACAGGGCCGCCAGGCACAGGCCGACCCAGCCGCTTACGATGGCCGAAACCGAGGTGCCCCAGCTCTTGTCGTGCAAACGGCTGTTGAGCGCACGGAACACGATAGCAGCGGCAAACGGCAGCACGAAGGCCATGTTAAAGCAGTTGGCGCCAAAGGACAGGATGCCGCCGTCGCCAAACAGCAGCGCCTGCAGCGCCAGCGCGACCGAGACGGCAATGGCAGCAGCCTCGGGGCCTAGCAGCAGCGCGATGAGCGCGCCACCAACGGCGTGACCAGTGGTACCGCCGGGCAGCGGCACGTTAAACATCATGAGCAAGAAGGAGAATGCGGCGCAGATGCCCAGGAACGCCATGTGCTCGCGATCGAGCGTGGCGCGCACCTTCTTGATGCAGTGAACCCAAACGGGCACCATTGCCACCGCCATGACGGCATCGGTCTGCGGAGACAGATAATTATCTGGAATGTGCATGTACGCCTCCCGGTTATCGGCGCACGGAATTGCAACGCCGCTTAAATCACCTTAAGAGTGTTACGTATTGTTAGATTCGTAACACGCCGCGGGCTATCATAGCAAAACGGCGCACTGCCGACAAAGCAGCACGCCGTTATGTAATGCGCGTGTCATATATGCAGGCTCAGCGGTGTCTCATACCGAGCATAGCGGTCACGTAGGACTCAGCAGCAGCCACAGCTGACCCATACCTCAGCGCAAATCCTATCCGCGGACCTCGCCGTTTACGCCCTTGCACACCTTGGTGACGATCTTCTGGTGCGCCTTTTCGACCTCTTCGCTGGTGAGCGTATGGTCGTCGGAGCGATACGTAAGCGCAAAGGCCATGGACTTCTTGCCCGCTCCGATGCGGATGGGATCGCGATAGACGTCGAACAGGCGCACGCCCTCGAGCAGCTTGCCGCCGGCGCTGGTAATGCGGCGCTCAAGATCCTCGCAGGTCACGGAGTTATCGACCACGATAGCAAGGTCGTGCTCAACGGCAGGGTACTGCGAGAACTCGCGGTAGTTCTCCTGATTGCGGGCGCCCTTGATCAGCTTGTCCAGATCGAGCTCAAAGGCAACGACGACCTCGTCGATGCCCATCGCCTCGCGCGCCTCGGGGTGAATCTCGCCGACCCAGCCCAGCACAGTGCCGCCGGACAGAACCTCGGCCGCACGACCCGGCTGCAGGAAGGCATAGCCCTCGCCCTCGACGGGACGGAAGCGAACCTTCTCGATGCGCAGCTGGGCGAGCAGCTCCTCGACGATGCCCTTGCCAAAGAAGAAACGCAGCTTACGGTACTTCATGTTCCAAGACCGCTCGCTCCACTGGCCCGAAAGCACGCCCGCCACAGACTTGGTCTCCTTGGGCAGGCTGGCGTTCTCGCGACCGTGGAACAGGCTGCCGACCTCGTACAGATGCACGTTGGGCGTACCGTGGGCCTCGTTGTAGGCCACGGACTGCAGCAAGCCCGGAAGCAGCGAGCGACGCATCTCGGTCTGCTCGGCGACCAACGGGTTCATGAGCACCACGGGGCAACCGCGGCCCTCGGTGGACATGCCGATCTTCTCTAGGTCGCCCGGGGCGGCAAAGCCAAAGGTCGTGGTCTCGTTGAGGCCGCAGGCGCGCAGGATCTCGCCGACCTTGCGGGTGAGCTTCTGCTCACGGGTCAGGCCGCCGATGTGGTTCTTGGCAGCCGGGATGGTCGCCGTCACGCGGCCCATGCCCCACAGGCGCAGGACCTCCTCGATCAGATCGATCTCGCGCGGCAGGTCGGGGCGGAAGCTCGGCGGAGTGACCATAAAGTCCTCGCCGTCGCGCTCGACGGTGCAGCCCAGGCGGGTGAGCGAGCGCTCGATAAAGTCGGACTCGATGTCGGCACCGCAGATGGCGTGCACGCGGGCCAGGCGCAGCTTGATGCTGTCGATGGTCTTGGGCGCGGGGAACACGTCCACATAGCCGGGAGCGACCTCGCCGCCGGCGATCTCCTCAATCAGCGCGCAGGCAAT
Organism: uncultured Collinsella sp.; assembly: GCA_902496335.1. GTDB lineage: Bacteria > Actinomycetota > Coriobacteriia > Coriobacteriales > Coriobacteriaceae > Collinsella. The sequence continues at coordinate 20,651 of CABVAO010000018.1, read as the reverse complement.
GTTGGCAACATCCACGCAGCCGGTCTCGTCAACCTGGCGCTCAAAGCGAATGGAGGCGTCGGAGATCAGCGACAGATCGCGGCTGGTGTGCGAGGTGCGACCGGCGTTGAAGCAGGCGCTCTCGACCATCACATCGACGGTATCGTCCTCGATCTCGGAATCCATGCCGCCCATGACACCGGCCAGCGCCACGGGACGCTCGCCGTCGGTGATGAGGCCCATGCCGGCATCGAGCACACGCTCCTCGCCGTCGAGCGTCGTGAACTTCTCGTCCTGCTGGGCGGCGCGAACCACCACGCGGCGCCTGCCATCGCGCTCGGCAAAGGTGTCCAGGTCAAAGGCGTGCAGCGGCTGACCGGTGAGCATCATCACATAGTTGGTGATGTCGACGATATTGTTGTGCGGGCGCACGCCCAGGGCGTTAAGGCGCTTGACCATCCAGTCGGGCGACGGGCCGACCTTCACGTTGCGCACGATGCGAGCGACGTAGCGGTCGCACAGGCCCTCGTCGGCAATCTCGACCGAAAGCTCGTCGTCGGTCGCGCGGCCGGTCTCCGCCTTGATAGCGGGCAGCTCAACGTGGAAATCGCGATCGAAGATGGCGCCGGTCTCGCGGGCCATGCCGATCATGGACAGGCAGTCGGGACGGTTGGGCGTGATCTCACAGTCGAGCACGGTGTCGCTCGAGCCCACGTACTCGGCAAACGGCATACCGCAGGGCGTGTCCTCGGGCAGAATCATGATGCCGGAGTGGTCGCCGCCCAGGCCGAGCTCGCGCGCGGAGCAGTTCATGCCCATGGACACGACGCCGCGAAGCTTGCTCTTCTTGATCTTGACGTCGCCGGGAAGCACGGCGCCAATCATGGCCGTGACGATGTGGTCGCCGGCCTCGAAGTTCTGCGCGCCGCAGACGATCTGCAGCGGAGCGGGGTTGCCATCGGCGTCGAGGTTCTTGTCGCCCACGTCGACCGAGCACACATACATGTGGTCGCTATCGGGGTGCGGGGTCTTGGTGAGCACCTTGGCGGTCACCACGTGGTCGAAGGACTCGCCCACGGTGTCGATCGCCTCGACCTCGGTACCGGTACGGATATATTCGTCCGAAAGGGTCTTGGGATCCTCCGGAATATCGATCATGGTCTTGAGCCAGTCGTAAGAAACGCGCATCTAACTGGTCTCCTTTCATAAATGCGGCTTTGAGCCGGAAACTGCAACTAAGAAGAAAGCGTTCTAGAACTGGTTCAAGAACCTCATGTCACCAGTCATCAACGTGCGCAGGTCGGGCAGGTCGTAGCGCAGTGCCGCGACGCGCTCGGCGCCAATACCAAAGGCGAAGCCGGTGTACTTCTCGGGGTCGATGCCGCAGTTGATCAGGACGTTGGGGTCGACCATACCGCAGCCCAGGATCTCGATCCAGCCGCTGTGCTTGCAGAAGTTGCAGCCCTTGCCGCCGCACACGTGGCAGCTCACGTCCACCTCGCAGCTGGGCTCGGTGAAGGGGAAGAAGTGCGGGCGGTAACGCGTCTTGCGATCCTCGCCAAACATGCACTTAACAAAGTAGTCGAGCGTGCCCTTAAGATCGCCAAAGGTGATGCCCTCGTCGACGACCAGGCCCTCAATCTGGTTGAACTGCGGCAGGTGGCAGGCGTCGGCCGTGTCGGGACGGTAGACGGTGCCCGGGCAGATCATGTAGATGGGCGGCTTCTGCGACTCCATGGTGTGGATCTGCACGCCCGAGGTCTGGGTGCGCAGCAGCACGTCGGACTCACCGTGAGCGTGAGCCTCGGGATGCGCGACGCTGCCGGGGTTGTTGTCGACCACATAGAACGTGTCGCGAGCCGAGCGGCTCGGGTGATCCATGGGCGCGTTGAGCGCGGTGAAGTTGTAGTAGGAAGTATCGACCATGGGGCCGGACTCGACGGTGTAGCCGATGCCGCAGAAGATGTCCTCGGCCTCCTCGATGATCTGCTTGATCAGGTGCTGGTGACCGATCTGCGGACGGATGCCCGGCAGCGTGATGTCGACGGCCTCGTGCTCGAGTGCGTGCTTGAGGGCGGCGGCCTTCATCTCGGTGGTGCGCTCGTCGAGCATGCCCTCGATCAGCTGGCGCATCTCGTTGGCGCGTTTGCCCATCATGGGACGATCCTCGGGAGCGAGCTTGCCCATCATGCGCATCAGGCCGGTGATACGGCCCTTGCGGCCGAGCAGCTCAACGCGCGCGGCCTCGAGCTTGGCGGCGTCGTCAGCGCTAGTGACGAGCTCCTTGGCCTCTTCCTCGAGTTTGACCAGATCATCAATCAGACTCATGTCTTCCCTTTCGTCTCTCGCGCATCTCGCTTGCCGGGGCGGCTAGCACCCGATAGCTGCGGATGTGCGGCCCGGTTCGGTAACAAAAAACCGTCCTCGGGCATGTACATTGCCCAAGGACGGTTGAATTCCGCGGTACCACCTTGTTTGACCCGGCGGATGTCTGGCCCGCCGTGCCCACTCTGCGCCCCTTGTCGCGAGGCTCACGGCTTCCCTACTGGGACTTTGCTGCCACTGGCCGCGTGCCCGTTGAGGTCGCTGCTCGGGAGTGAACGCTTGGCCCTTGCCACCGCAGGAAGGCTTGCAGCCCATGACCTTCCCTCTCTTGCCGGCGACGCGGCGGGCAAAACCCTCTCCGTCAACGCATTGGGCTATAGGATAACACATTTCGCGAGCGCATCGCCGCGTTCCGTTTTGTTCGCGCTGGGTACAAGGCAAGTAGCTGTGAAAAGTGGCCGTGCATCCGCCTGCGGTGCTCGGCCTGCGAGATTAAGGATACGGTATGGGAAAGAAACTCGATAAGAAGGCCAAGGCCGCCGTGGCAAAGGCCGCCAAGGGCGTCAAGGCCGCTAAAGTCGACAAGGCCGTCAAAAAGTTCCGCAAACTCGAGGGCAAGCTGTGGACTCGTGAGTACCTGCTCAAGATTGCCGAGTTCGACGGCGCGACGATTGCCCCTGCCAATGGTGCTGCCGCCCGTGCCGACGCCATGGGCACGCTTGCCGGTGAGCATCACAAGCTGCTGACCAGCGAGAAATCCGTTGAGCTCGTACGCTCGTTAGCGCGCGAGACCGTCGCCGGCGGCAAAATTGACGACCCGCAGCTGCTCGACGAGATCCGTGTGCTCGGTCGCGACCAGCGCGAGGCAAGCGTCATCCCCACCGAGGAGGCCGAGGCCTGGACCAGGCTCACCTGCGAGGCCGATGCCGTGTGGCACAAGGCCAAGACGGCTAATGACTGGGCGAGCTTTGAGCCCTATGTGGATAGGATCGTCGCCCAACTTAAGCATCAGGCCGAACTTATGGACCCCAAGCGCGACCCATACGATGTTTGGCTCGACCAGTACGAGCGCGGCCTTTCCGCCAAGAGCTTCGATGCGTTTTGCGATGAGGTCAAGGCGACGGTCGTGCCGCTCGTGCACGCCATCGGCGAGCGCAGCCAGCAGCCCGATGCCGACTTTTTGCACGCCCGCGTGCCCGAGGCCGCCCAGCGCGCCATGAGCTTCGACCTTATGAAGCTTGTCGGCCTGAACCTGGACGACACCACGCTTGCCTTTACCGAGCACCCGTTTAGCGAGGGCTTTGCCGTGGGTGACGCGCGCATCGCGACACACATCTACGAGGACGATTGCATCTCCAACGTCTACAGCATCATCCACGAGGCGGGACACGCCATGTACGAGCTGGGCGTCAATCCTGCCTATGCGCGCACCTGTCTTGAGGGTGGCACCTCCATGGGCATCCACGAGAGCCAGAGCCGCTTTTTCGAGAACACCGTGGGTCGCAGCCGCGCCTTTATGGGACCGTTGCTCGAGGTGCTGCGCCGCCACGCACCCGAGGTCTACGGCGACGTCGACGAGGACACGCTCTACCGCGCCGTGAACATCGCGCAGCCGTCGTTGATCCGCACCGAGGCCGATGAGCTCACCTATCCGCTGCACGTTATGGTGCGCTACGAGATCGAGCGCATGCTGTTTGCCGGCGAGGCCATGGCCAAGGATATCCCCGCGCTTTGGAATCGCTTTATGGACGAGTACCTGGGCATTCCCGTTCCCGACGACACGCACGGCTGCCTGCAGGATACGCACTGGAGCGGCGGCTCGTTTGGCTACTTCCCCACGTATGCGCTGGGCAGTGCCTACGATGCCATGTTTGTGCCGGCCATGTGCCGCGACGGTGTCGACCTTAACGGCGCCTGTGCGAGCGGCGACCTGGCGCCCGTCCGTGCCTGGCTGGGCGAGCACATTTGGCAGTGGGGCCGCGCCAAGGACGCACCGGAACTCATCAAGGGCGCGTGCGGCATGGCGTTCGATGCCCGCTACTACTGCAGCTACCTGCAGGACAAGTTCACCACGCTCTACGAACTGTAAGGCATAACCGACACGCCAACGCAAAGGGGACGCCGCGGAACCAATCCGCGGCGCCCCCTTTCCACCTAGTCGTTTAAGAACGTCCCCAATGACTACCTTACAGAGTCTCGAGCGCGTTGGCGATGCGCTTCATGGCGGCATCGGCGGATGCTTGGTCGGGCGCCTCGGCCAGCACGCGGATAACCGACTCGGTTCCGCTCTTGCGCACGAGCACGCGGCCCTCGCCTGCCAGCGCAGCCTCGGCCTCGGCGATGGCGTTCTGCACGCCCATGTTCTCGAGCGCGGCGTCCTTGTCCGCCACGTGCACGGCCACCTGCGCCTGCGGCAGCAGCTTGCACGGAGCCGTGAGCTGCGAGAGCGTCTCGCGCTCGGCACGAATCACTTCCATCACGCGCAGCGAGGTCATAATGCCGTCGCCCGTGCGCTCGATATCGCCAAAGATCGTATGGCCCGTCTGCTCGCCACCCAGGCTGTAGCCGCCCTCGCGCATCTTGGCATACACGTGACGGTCGCCCACGCCGCTGGTCACGGCGCTCAGACCGGCAAGCTCCAGCGACTTGACCAGGCCAAAGTTGCTGGCAATCGTCGGCACCACGGTACCGCCCGAGAGTCGCCCGTGCCTGTTCAGATACACGCCGCACACGTACAGGATCTGGTCGCCGTCTACCACGCGACCGCGCTCGTCCACGGCCAAGCAGCGATCGGCATCGCCGTCATAGGCAAAGCCCACATCCAGGCCCTGCTCCACCACATGGCGCTGCAGGCGCTCCATATGCGTGGAGCCGCAGTCGACGTTGATGTTAAAGCCATCGGGCGCGGCGTTGATCACGCGCACGTCGGCACCGAGCGCGTCGAACACCGGCTTGGCCACCGAGGAAGCCGAGCCGTTGGCGCAGTCGATACCGATCTTGACGCCCTGCAGCGAAAAGTTCGCACTTGCAATGAGCGAAGCAATGTAGCGGTTGCGGCCCTGCATGTAGTCCACCGTGGCACCGATGTGGTTGCCCGTGGCCAGCGGAACTTCGCTCTTGCCATCGATGTAGTCCTCGATGAGCTCCAGTACGTCCTCGTCCATCTTAAAACCGTCGCTATTGACGAGCTTAATGCCGTTATCGCAAAACGGGTTGTGGCTCGCGCTGATCATGATGCCGCAATCGAAGCAGCCTTCCACGGTCTGATGCGCTACGCCCGGCGTGGGGATCACGTGCAGCATATAGGCGTCCGCACCGCTCGCGACCAGACCGCTCACCAGCGCCGCCTCGAACATATAACTCGAGCGACGTGTGTCCTTGCCCACGATAACGCGCGCCTTGCGCTCGCGGTTGGCGCCGTAATACCAGCCCACAAAACGGCCAATCTTATAAGCGTGCTCTACCGTCAGCCCAGCGTTGGCCTCACCGCGAAAGCCGTCGGTGCCAAAGTACTTCATGCGCTCTCCTTACAAAATAGGGGCGGACAGATTACCTGTCCGCCCCAAAATGGTACTCGATTATCTGCGCTACCAGAAAAACCCTACGCCGACGCGCTATCGCGAGCCGCCTGGCATGTAGGAGTCTGACGCAATGTAAGCGGCTTGTCCCCCGCCTCAGCCGACGTGGTCAGCGTATACGTGATCGTCGTCGTCTCGCCAGCATGCAGGTCAACGGTGCCCGAATAGAAGGGGATTCCATGCCACGTAGCGGCGCCAAGACCAAACTGGGTGCCCTCAACCGTAAGGTCACTGATGTTGCCGCCCGTCGGGGCAAACAGTGAGACATTCAGACGCTCGTCGTCGCGCGCGGCATCGGGCGCGCTCGCCGCGACGTAGTCGGGCAGCTTGCCGGCCTCCTCCTGCGTCATGATGTTCGTCAGGGTAACGGTGATGCGATAGGAGCACGTGCCGTCGCCGTTCTTGATGCCCTGACCAATCTGCGTGTCGGCGTTCAGATACCAGTCGAGCTTGGAGAAGCTCAGGTTGTTAAAGTAAACGCCGGCAACGGGATCGGCACTCGGATCATCCGGATCGGGCAGCGAAGCGTCAATGCCCGTCTCTTTGATGGCATTCTGCTCATCATCGTTTCTCATCCAAGCGATCAGGCGGCCCTCTTCGGCACCGCGCTCAACGGCGCTGACAAGCTTCGTAACATCGACATCGCCGATACCGCCAAGGATCTTGTCGAAGGCAGCGCTGGCGACGGATGCAAAGATGCCGTCAGACTCCTCGACCGGATAGTTCCAGTACACATCGTGCATGAGGACCTTTGCGGCGTTGGTGCCGTCGACAACCGTTCCGTCGGGCAGTGACACGTTACCGACCAGGCCCAGCAGATACTGCAGGAACACCGGGTCGATACCGATGACGCCATCAACGTCCTGTCCATACTGGGACTTCCACAGCGCGGCGACACGCTGCGAGTTGCGGGGCCAATCAGGCGAATAGGTATTGCCCGAGTTGTACAGGTTACTGTGGTTGCCGAACAGCGCCTCATCCTCTTCGTCGACGCTCTCGACTGCCTCATCCTCGCTGAGTCCAATGCGGGGAACAAACTCGCCAATCGACATCTGGCCGTCTGTGACCGAAATCAGGCCCTGCGAACCGCCAAAGCCGCCGCAAGCACGAATCTCGACGTTGTTCATGGCGTACATAAGGTAGTTGCGCGTCTGGCCGTTGACGCCGAGCATCTGGGGAAGGACGGGGGCGACCTTCTCCGCCGCGTCAACCGCGCCGTTGAGGGTGGCAAAGCCGTCCTTGGCCTTATCGACCAGCTCGGTCACCTGGGAAATATGAGTATCGCCAATGCCCTGGATCTTCTCGTTGGCGCTCTTGAACACCTTCGAGCTGCTGGAAAGCGAATCGGCGACCGCCTGTAGCGCGGACACGTTAATCATGCCGTCCTGGAACAGCTTGCCGGGCGTGGCCTGCGAGAGGTTATCGGCCATGGGAACCAGCGCGTTGCTCGAGACATCGGACAGGGCATCAATCATGGTGCGGGCTGCGTTGATGTCACTGCCATACACCGGGATAAACGATGCCGCCGTCCACAGCGAGCTCGAGGTCTCCGCCTTCATGCTGTCGCAGAGCTCATCGATCTTCTTCGCGTCGTCAGGCAGCGTCGAAAAATCGCCCGACGTGACCTTGTCCTTAAGGCCACCGACGATCTCGACAGCCTCCTTCGCTTCACTCTTTACGGTCTTTGCCGAGTTAAGCAGCATAAAGCCGCTTGCGCCAAGCGCAACGAGAAGCACCGCGACTACAGCGGCAATAATGGCGCCGGTGTGACGCTTTTTGCGCTCGCCCTTGCGATGGCGATGACGGACCAGACCGTCAGAGGTCGAACTCGACGAAGCGTCGCTACCGTAGTTCAAGCCAAAATCGTAATAATCTTCCTTGGAACCCGAGCCCGCAAACTCGGCACCGCTATCATCCAGGCGGGCGAACGTGCCAGTCTCGGAGGCGCCGGTGTAAATCGTGCCAAGGTTACCCGTAAGCCCCGCGCCACCGGCAGAGGGAGTATTGTTGGCGGCCTTGCCGGCATTAACGTTGCCGGCGCCATTCGCGGCGTTGGCAGCACCTGCGTTGTTCGCGGGTACCGAAGGAGCCCCGCTCGGCTGCGACGTGGAGGTTGCACCGCCCGCAAAGACATTCCCTCTTGCACGGCCGGTCTTTTTTGCCTTTTGAGACTGCTCGTACAGAGCGGTAAACATCGCCGTCTCGCCCGGGGACACGCGCTTACCGGAACCGCCCTGTCCAGCGCCGCCCGGCGTGCCGGCCTTACCAGCCCCGTTCGGACGCGGCGGAACTGCAGGGCGGCCGCTATCGCTACCCTTAAAGTGATTACCAGCCATAAAGAAATCCTCGCAATTGAGTCGCAATGAAAAAGTCCATAACGTTACTAGTTTATGGCATTTTGAGCATCGACAGCTAAACTCCAGACACGGACATCAATTGGCGAAAATGCGGCACAACACCTTTTCTGTCTTGGTGGCGGCGCCAGCTACACCGTGAGGAACATCATCACGATGATCATGACAAAGCCGATAAGGTCGGTCGGCAAAAACACCGTGCCCAGCATAACGGCGCTGGTGATGGTCGCCGAGACGGGCTCCACGGTTCCGATGAGACTCGCACGCACCGAGCCGATGTCCTTAACGCCCTGCATATAGAGCATGTAAGCAAAAAACGAGCCGATAACCACGAACACCGCGAGCGCCTCGACGCCGGCAGCGTCGAGTGCCGGCATATGCGCCCAGGGCTGCACGAAGACACATGAGATCACGCCCGCCGTGAGCATTGCCGAGCCCGTGACGATGGGGCTGCCGTATTCGGGCAGGATCTTGGCGGGAATCACCGCCATACACGCGGCGCTGACCGCACACATAAGACCTGCTGCCAGGCCAAGCGGCGAGATATTCAGGCTGGTGGGGTCGCCGCCGGTGGCGATTAAAAAGGTTCCACCCAGAGCCAGGCCAATGCCGATGACTTCGCGAGTACGCGGCATGCGGCGATCGATCACGCAGGTGTAGCCCATGATGATAACGAGCTGCAGGCACTGGAGCACCGTCGCGGTTCCGGCGTTCGTCAGGCGCACGGCCGAAAGATAGCAAAACTGGTTGAACAGCAGACCAAAGGCGGTAAAGAGCAGCAGCTGCTTGCGATCGGCGGGTGTGGTCCAGAGCTTAATCAGGCGCTCGCGGTCGCGCGTAACAACTACGGCCATAAAGAGTAGACCGGCGAGAATCTGACGCACGCTCATAAGCCACAAGGTGTCGACGTGGTAGGTATCGAACAGAAAGCTCGCGCTGGTGCCCGAGAAGCCCCAAAACGAACCGCCCACCAGCGTAGCCAAGACGCCCGTGATCATCTTGCGCGTCGAAGCGCTGTTCAGGCGGTCGCGCCATGCGCGACGGGTGTTGCGGCTGAGCTCATCGGTGCCCTCGGGCACATCTATGTTCGATATATCGGTCATCGGCACCGAAGCCCCTGCGCCTTCGACCCGCTCGACACACTCTTTGCTCATTCCACTCCCCCGAAGCAGCTTGGAAACAATTCGGCTTACCTTACCACGGCGAAGGCACCAGCTTGAGGCTTGTCCGCTTATCGGTAGGACAATTCCGCAGGCGTCTTTCCATAGCTCGATACCGCAATGGCCTTGCATTAGTCGACAGCCAAATCGCGGCAGCAGACTCTTTTGAAATGGATATGACAAAGCCCCCGAATTCCACAATGTAAGCGATTTTTAAAAATGTTCTTGCCACCGAGTTCAGGCTCCGTTATATTATCCCTTGCGCACTTGCGCACCCTTGATCGGGCGTTTAGCTCAGGGGGAGAGCGCTTCCCTGACACGGAAGAGGTCAGAAGTTCAAATCTTCTAACGCCCACCAAATGTTCGCAGCTCAGAGGCTATGCTCTCTGGGCTGTTTTGTTTTATGTCGCCAAATCAGCTGGCAGCTCCAACCGTCATCGCAACGTAACATCAATTCACCCGACGAATGGCAGCCAAACAAATTCAATACCCCAACATAAACAATAGCCAGGCACAAAACTGCGCCGCAAGCTGCTCCAACCACCCAACTGGCCAAAAGCCGACCATCTACTTGCCGATCTATCCATCGGCATAACCAATCAGTCCGCACCGCAACTTCTCGGCAAAACGCCGCGATGTCTGTGCCCTGCGGTATCCTTGAGCCACTTGCACCTGCAGCACCAAGGAGCCGCCATGCGCACCGAGCTCGATGTCCCCTTTTCGCACAAAGAAGAAGCCAAGGCACTGGGTGCCAAATGGGACCGGACCAAGAAGGTCTGGTATGTACCCAGCGGCGTCAACCCCGAGCCCTTTGCCGAGTGGCTGCCCGGTGTTGACCGATCCGACCCCTCGGCGCCGTATATATATCTAGTACTGGGCAAGCGCGAATGCTGGAAGTGTCACAAAGAGACCTCGGTCGCGGCCTTCGGCATTCCCTATCGAACCGATAGCAACGAGAGCATCGCCATCGCGCACGCGCCCAACGAAGCCGGGCACATTGCCATCGACACGGCCAGAGCCAACGCACTCGCCATCGTGCCCGCTCTTGGCTGCGTGCCGGGCGAGATCCGCGACTACCTTCATAAGCGCTGCGGCTACAAGCCCGTAGGAGCGCGAGCTTCCAAAGCCCCGTCGCTCGGCAACACGTGCACCAGTTGCGACGCGCTGCAAGGCAGCCGCTATCTGTTCGAGGAGCCCTCGTCCCCGTTTGTCCTCACTGCCATCAACAAGCTGCCGGCACTGGAGTTTATACGCGTCGAAGTTGCCGGCGTCTTTGGCGTCCCGGCCACGCGTACCAATTTTGACCAGGCGCTCTTTACCTGGGCACGCGACCATCACGCCGAGTTCCACAAGCAGCTCGGTGAGGGGGTTTATTTGTAGGGACGGAGATGCCTTCACAGCCAACTCCTCCGCATCACCTATCCCTCGTCGCCGGCGTCGTACACGATATCGAGGCCACAAACAGGGCATTTCTCCGGATACACCGGCATATGAACGCCTGTCCGTTTTCTCACTTCGTCGCTGAGTCTGTCGCGCGCATCGATAAACCGAATGTCGAGACACGGTATTTGCGAGCCGCAGCAAGGGCAGGTGACGACAAACGACCCGCAATCAACTTCTACGCCCGGAAACATATTGTTGTCGATAAGGGCACACGGCAGTTTTCCGTACTTCCCCATCGCAATATCGCCTCGCCAGCTCATACACGCTCCCCTCTCGCTATACAAATCAGGAAGAGCATGCACCGGCGGGCGGGCGCGAGATTGCATCGCCACGCGATCCGATCAAACAACACGATCGTCAAAGAATGCCAAAGCCAAATACGCTAATACGGCAGAAGCCCCGCCTTTTCACGCTTCTTTTCCGAGCGATCGAACTCAATGCGATGGGCCTCAAGAAACACCGTATCGGGTCGCCACTGACGCTCACTCGGCTGCCTTAGCGTCGCACCCGCAAAGGAAGCGTAGTCGGTCTTATCCAGCAGGTACGATCCGCACAGCCGATATTCGCCGCAAACAGGCTCAAACGAAATCAGGTGAGCATCAAATAGGGAATGAAGATCGCGCCGAAGCAGAATACCGTTGCTGGCAACCTGCGATTTGGGTCCCGAGTAATTCTCGATATGTGCAGCCTCCAGAGCTTCTCTGACGCCGCAGTCCGACACCGCGCAACGGCCATCATAGGCGGCAACGAGCTGCTTGCGGAACCATTGCTGCCCCAATCGCTCGCGCCTTAACGCATAGCGGACCTTTTCGTCGTCGGTCGTACCCTGTCCGGCAAACTCAATATCGACGGGCATGTGCTTCAGATAGCTCATGTCGGGCGCAAAACGAGGGTCCGGTCCGCCTTTATGAACAGGACCGTGCAGAACAAACCATCCGTTTTCGGGCTCGAACCGTTCAACAAACGCAAGACCGAGCACCTTGTAGCCCACCTCGGTTGCAAATATGACTCCGACTGGAACGCCACATTCCATGCAGTTGAGCATTTTACGGTTGTAATTCTGGTCTCGAAAACCAACGGTACCCGGTGCTTGAACCGAGTACTTAATGACCCACGTACCATCGTCCAAATAGAGCGGAGGCACATCGGTGTAGAAGCTCTTTTTAGAGTTATGGACCGAAAGCGCAAAGATCTTATTGGGATCTTGCTTCACCCGATCCTGGCCCGGCCAGAAGATCCCTGAATCCCGCGTTACGGGAAAGAAGTCCGAGCCAATTCTCAAACGGTACTGATACTGAGGGCTATCTTCCTTGGTGTGGTGCGGAAGGCTGGTCCAAACGCCGCCGCGCTGTTCCTCACCCAGAAACCACTCCCATGCCCCAACGTATTCGGAAGGCACGAGACTGCAGGCGCGGTCATAGCTTGGTCCATCCATCAACGGAACAGCAAGGTCAATGTCGTTCATCGCCAGCACCTACAACCATACGAACGCGAGTCATGCCCCTCAATAATATGGCCGAGAGTCAATTATTACGAGATCTCATTCCGCGATCGGCACATCGTTGATGCTCTCGGTTTGCCGCTGGCGCGCTTGTACCCCGCTGCCCCACTCCCCTGTATACTGGTGTAGCACGTGTTTCATCCGGGCTTGTTGGGCCGGATTGTTCATGGGAGGGTCTTATGGCTGCCTCGAATCCGCCTAAGGGGAGCGTTTCTTCTTCGTCCATCAAGCCGGTTACGCGCAAGGCCGTGCGTTGCCAGCGCGAGGTCGCTTGGCTTGTCACGCAGGCGGCGGGCAGGCTTGTGGCGACCACTCAGGACGTCAATGCACCTACGCCGAGCTTTGTGTTAGCGGCGGCGCTGGATTTTGTGCGCCAATTGGAGCTTGCCGCGCAGGATGCCAGCGGCCACCTCGACTACCAGAATGTTATGGCGCCCGACCTGCAAACGTTCTGCCACATGGCCAAGTTGCCCGCCGCGCCCAATGCGCTTTCGGACGCAGGCTACATGTTTACGCTTTCGGGCGCGGACCTTATCCGCGACATCTATGCATACTGCAGCGAGCTCGCCGAGCGCCACGTCTTTGACGCGGCTGAAGTCAAACCGGGATATGTCATCAAGCTGGTTCTTAGGCTGTTCTTGATGGACGGGTTCGGGGCCATGCCGGCGTAAGCCGAGTCTTTAGCATCACCGTCGACTGGGCAACAACCGCTTTACCTTAATGGACGCCAATCGAGAGTCGATTATTGGGTCGCCTCGTCCACTAACGCATCTATCCCACGCGCTCCGACAGTCGATACTTGCGGTTGCGGCTCGTCGCCGGCGCCGTGGGCTCAAGCTCGCCTTGAGCAATGAGCGCGTTGACGCGCGACCTAACCTGGGAAATTGTGAGCCCTGTGTGCTCTGCCAGCTCGCGCGTCCCCAGCTCGCCGTAGTGTTTGAGTGCCGTCACAATTAAGCCCCCGCCATGATCGACCGGCTCGATCTTTGAACGGTAAAGTACGACCTTGAATCGATCGAATCCCGGGCAGAACAGGGGCTCGGCCAGACCATACGCGCGCATGGCATCGATCATCATCGGGATGCCCGAGCCATTGCCCTCAGCCGGCGAACCTGCGCCATCCGGCAGCGGGACAATCGACATGAGCTTCACAAGCGTCGCGTTACGGCATCGGGAGCTGCCGTCAAACAAGTTCTCGCGAGTCTTTCCCCCGTAAAGGCCGCCAGGATTCGTCACCTCGACACGATCGTCAAAGACGTCGACGGTAATCGATTGTCCACAGAACCGATCCCCGTATTCTCGATGGATTACGGCGTTGGCGATTGCCTCGCGCAGAACCTCCTCGGGAATCTCCAGCGAGTCGACACGCGAGACGCCTTGGACGGTCGAGGTTCGCCGCAAATTCTTGGCGACGGCCGCGACGGCATCCGAGATCATCTCGCCCAACGTTCCCTCACAGATTGTGCGGTCCATGAACCTCAGCGATCCCGCCGTGCCTTTCCGGGTCCCCGCATAGACAGCCATGTCGATAAAGAGCTTGGGATAAAACTGCTGAGGGTAGGTGCCCGCAACTAGGAGTCCAGCCTTGGTAACATTGCCCTGGGAATCAAGGAAATTTAGGCGCTCCAGCTTCGTTTGTTTGTCCGGCGCGCCGCGCATTGCCCGAGGCGTCAACGAGAAAGCCCGATCTATCGTACGGTCGACCAGCGCCTCGTCGAGATCGTCCGCGCCCGCGCCCGCCACCGCGTCGCGATCGCTCGGAGTCGCTCGACCGTATGACGCCAATGCGAGCACCTCGGTCGACGAAAGCGGGACATCTTTGTCATCGATGCGTTTGTAGCTGCCACCTTGAGCGCCCCGCTCTATGACATAACAAGGCTTGCTCGACGGGTCGAGCTCCTCAATCGTGATGACCAGAACCACGGTGCCCTGGAGCTCCACGCGCTCAATGGTGTATTTGGGCGGATTGGCCAGCTTTCCGCGACCGCCCGCATCACCCATGCCCGCCACGAATTGGTTGAGCACTTTCTCGGTCTCAAAGTTTGCAACTGGGACAAAACCCGCGCGCTCGCTCACTCCGAGCACGATGATGCCGCCGGCGGTGTTTGCGAAAGCGCTGACCGTTTCCCATACGTCGCGGGAAAGCGTTGTGGCGCTCTCCTTGACCTCGACGTTAAGATCGTCCGAGCCCATGCGCCTTAAAGACTCGAGCAGACCGGTCAGTTCGTTTTCGTTCATCTGCACGTCCTTTCGCTCGGTTCTGCGAAGAATGCCGCGAATGAATTTCCTTCGTCTCTCAGTTATCTCTCGTAATTATCTCTCATCTTTCTGTTATCTCTCATATTAGAGATGAGTGAGAGATAAAAGATAAGATGTCTGCCATCTGTTTCATATAAACATGTTTTTGCTGGTAGAACAATCGGTATTGAGATAATACCATGATTGCTTGTCTCTTTGCTGCTCAGTTATCTCTCATATTTATCTCTCGTCTTTCTGTTATCTCTCGTATTCGTGACGAATGAGAGATGAGAGATGTGCGGGCGGCGGATGAGCGTGGATTTTGGACGGTCGGGAAATGAGGGTGGATATTTGGACGGTATTTGGGCGTTTTGAGGCTGATTCCGTCCGAAAATCCACTCTCATTCGATAGGCGTCCAAGTTTCCACGCTCGCGCGGCGGGCACGCGGGGCCTTTACCCAATCCGCTGGCATCGTCTCCAGTTCGCCGCAGAGCCGCGGCCCCATATGGGTATACTCTCGTGGATTCGACTCGATTCGCCCCCGCTGGGGCGTCAAAGGAGACTGCATATGCCCACCACCTCAACCGACCCGCGCGCCGCAGCCGCTGCACTGCTGGTGCCCGGCACTACCTGCCACGGCTTTGCCGTCGAGCGCCGCGAGACCGTGCCCGAGCTCGACTCGGACGCTTACGTGCTGCGACACACTGCCTCGGGCGCTCGCCTGCTGTACCTGGCGTGCGACGACGAGAACAAGGCCTTTGCCATTGGCTTTAAGACGCCGCCGGCCGATTCCACCGGCGTGTTCCATATTCTTGAGCACTCGGTGCTGTGCGGATCGGCCAAGTTTCCCGTCAAGGAGCCGTTTGTCGACCTGATCAAGAGCTCCATGCAGACGTTCCTCAACGCCATGACCTACCCCGACAAGACCATCTACCCCGTTGCCACCACCAACGAGCAGGATCTGTACAACCTGATGGACGTGTACCTGGACGCGGTGTTCAACCCGGCCATCTATACCAAGCCCACCATTTTTGAGCAGGAGGGCTGGCACTACGAACTGGACCTGCCGGAGGGCGACGGCGACAGCAGCGCCGCGAGCCTGCACGAGGGCACGCTGCGTTATAACGGCGTGGTGTTCAACGAGATGAAGGGCGCGCTGTCCGACCCCATGAGCGTGCTGGACGATGCCGTCAACGCCGCGCTCTATCCCGACACCGCCTATGCGCACGAGAGCGGCGGCGACCCGCGCGCGATTCCCGCGCTCACCTACGAGCAGTTCCTGGACACGCACGCGCGACACTACAATCCCTCCAACTCCTACATCACGCTCTACGGCGACCTGGACGTGGACCGCGCACTGGCCTTTTTGGACGAGCGCTATCTGTCGCAGCCGAGTGCCGCGAGCCGCCGCATGGACGCTGCCGTTGCCGCCGGCGAGGACCCGTCCACGCTGGCGCCCAATCCGTTGGACGCGCAGGCGCCCGTGACCTGCGAGTACAAGCGCATCGAGATGGCCACCACACCCGAGAACGCCCTGGTGGGCCTGGGCCTTGTGCTGGGCAGCGCGCTCGACCGCAAGCGCACGATCGCGGCGGATATCCTGTTCGAGGCGCTGCTGGGCTCCAACGAAGCGCCGGTTAAGAAGGCCATTCTGGCCGCCGGCCTGGGCGGCAACGTGGTGAGCTACACCGCGGCCGAGAGCCTGCAGCCCTACGAGCTCATCATGCTGCAAAACGCACAGCCCGGTGTGGCGCGCGAGCTGCGTCGCGTGTTCCAGGACGCCTGCCGCGACCTGTGCGAGCACGGAGTTCCGCGCGAGCGTCTGGAAGCCATCATCAGCAGCAACGAGTACGACCTGCGCCAGCGTGACTATGGCATCGCCGACGGCGTGGCCATTGCGTGCGACGCGCTGAGCACCTGGCTCTACGATGACGACGCCGCGACGCTGGCGCTCAAGTACGGCCCGGTGTACGAGGAGCTGCGTAGCGAGCTGGACGGCAGCTATTTTGAGGACCTGCTGCGCGAGCTGGTGCTGGAAAACGACCACATGGCACTGGTCGAGCTGGTGCCGGTGGACGCCGCCGAGGGTTCGGAGGGTGCCGAGGCCGCCGAGCTGGCAGCCAAGCGCGATGCCATGACCGATGCCGAGCTGACCGACGTGGTCGAGCGCACGGCCGCGCTGCGTGCCGCGCAGGAGGCGGAAGACACACCCGAGGCCAAGGCCACGCTGCCGCGCCTGCGCGTGTCCGACATTGGCGAGGCGCGCCCCGAGCCGCCACTGATCGTGGACACGACCGTGCCCATCCCCTGCCTGCGCCACGGCATCCCCACCAACCGTCTGGCCTACGCCATGCAGTATTTCGACCTGAACTGCGTCGCGTTTGAGGACCTGCCCTATGTGACACTGCTCTGCCGCCTGCTTAAGCAGCTGCCCACGCGCGAGCACTCGGCCGAGGAACTCGACAACTTGCTCGCTGGCAAGCTCGGCTTTTTGAGCTTTACGACCGAGGTCATGACGCAGCCCGAAGTGGACGGCGTGCGCCCCTACCTGCTGGTGAGCGCCGGCACCCTGTCCGAGAAGATCGATGCGCTGGCGAGTCTGCCGCGCGAGGTATGGTCGAGCACGCTTTTGGCAGATGCCGACGCCGACCGCGTGCGCGACGTGCTCACACAGATTCGCATTGGGCTTGAGCAGGGCTTTATCAACAACGGCCACTCGGCGGCGCTCGGTCGCGCGATGAGCTACAGCTCGCCTTCGGCCGTGGTGCGCGAGCAGCTTTCGGGCGTGGACTTCTATCTGTTCCTGCGCGACCTGCTCGACCACTTTGACGAGCGCGTGAACGGGTTGCGTACCAAGCTTGCCGAGCTGGCAGGCCGCATCTTTGTGGCCGATGGCTGCCTGGCGAGCTTTACCGGCAGCGACGAGGACTTTAACGCATACTGGGCCGCCGCGGGCGACCTGGAGCTGGGCGCTGGCGACGGCGCCGATGCCGGCCGCAACGCGCTCGTGGTGCCGACGCCGTGCGACCGCCACGAGGCCTTTGTCATCCCCAGCGACATCTGTTTTGCGGCAAGCGCGTGCGACCCGCGTCGCTTGGGCATCGACGTGACGGGCGCCTGGGCGGTTGCCGCCAACGCGCTCTCCTACGACTATCTGTGGAACGAGATCCGCGTTAAGGGCGGCGCGTACGGCTGCGGATTCCGCGCGGCCGGCGAGCGTCAGGCGGCGTTCTACACCTACCGCGACCCGGCAATCGACCCCTCGATTGAGCGCGTGGCGCGCGCGGGCGAATGGCTCGGCAGCTTTGATCCCGACGAGGCCGCCTTTGAGGGCTTTATCGTGAGCTGCGTGAGCGGCATGGACGCGCCGGTGAAGCCGTACGCGCTCACCAAGCGCCGCAACACGACCTACCTGGCCGGGCTCGATCCGCATGCGCGCGAGGAGCGCCGCGCCCAGATGCTCGCCGCCACGCCCGGTGAGCTTCGCTCGCTCGGCGCCGACGTAACGCGCATCGCAGCCGAGTCACCCACCTGCGTCTTTGGCGGCCGCGACGTCATCGCCAAGAGCAGCGCCGGCTTTAACGTCATCGACCTGATGGGCTAACCTCACCGCGCCCCCGGACGATTTGTCTCAATCTGTAACATCTAGGTCCGATTTTGCCGAGTTACTGTTACAGATCGAGACAAACCACCACGAACACCCGCTCTTCGTCAAAACCCACGAAGGTGTCCATGAACTGCCCCCTTTGCGATGGTTTGTGTGGTGATTTGGGTGTTTGCCCAGATAAAACCTGCCAAAATAAACCTGTCCCTTTTTGGCAGGTTTGCTAGAGGAGGCTGGGATGGACAAGGCTGAGTTGCGGCGGGCAATGATTGCTCGGCGCGACAATCTCGATTTGGATGTACGGGCGGCAAAGTCTGCTGATATCTGTGCGCGGCTGGTTGAGCTGCTGGGCCGCTTGGATGCCGCGGCGCCGCGCATCGTTGCCGTCTATGCCGCGATGGGTTCCGAGGCAGACCCTGCCGCGTTTGCCGCTGCGGCCGCCGTGCGCGGCTGGCGCGTAGCCTATCCGTGCATGCTCTCGGCAATTGATGCCGCAGCTTGTGGCCAGCGCATGTGTATGCGGGCAGTTGCCGCCGACGATGCGTCCGCGGCTCCGTTTATCGCCCACCCTACGCGGGCCTTTGCGGCCACGGACATCGACAGCGACCGCTTCCCCATCGTGCCTGCCGAGGCTCTCGACATGATTGTTGTGCCGCTCGTGGCCTTCGACCAAACCGGAGCGCGCCTGGGCTACGGCGGCGGTTGCTATGACCGCTATCTGCCCATGCTCTCGCCCGCATGCCAAATCATCGGCATCGCCTTTGACGAGCAGCGTGTCGACCGCGTTCCCACCGACGCTCACGACCTGCCGCTACCCCACATCATCAGCGCCTAATCGCCGCCATATCAGCCACGGCTACAGCAGTACCATCGCAGCCTAGTGCTCCTCGCCGGCGCGGGCCAGGTCGTAGGGCGTGGTCTGGTAGACGTAGTAGTTGAGCCAGTTGGTGTAGAACAGCTGAGCTTGGCTGCGCCAGACGTTGCGCGGATCGGCGGAGGGGTCGTCGCCCGGGAAGTAATGCGCCGGCACCTGAGGGTTGAGGCCGCGCTTCACGTCGCGCTCGTACTCCAGGCGCAGCGTATCGGTGTCGTACTCGGGATGGCCAAAGACAAAGAAGCGACGGCTGTCGGTCGACTTGACGATGTACAGGCCCACCTCGTCGGACACGGCCACGACCTCAAGCTGCGGCTCGGCCTCCACGTCCTCGCGGCGCACGTCGGTGTTGCGCGAATGTACGGCATAGAAGCGGTCGTCAAAGCCGCGGACCAGCGGGCTTTGCGGCTTCACCAGATAATGCTCGAACACGCCGCTCGCCTTTGCCGGCAGGTCGTACTTCTGGATGCCGTAATGATGGTACAGGCCGGCCTGCGCGCCCCAACAAATGTGCAGCGTAGAGTGCACGTGCGTGGTGGACCAATCCATGATCTGGCAGAGCTCGGGCCAGTAATCGACCTCCTCGAACGGCATCTGCTCCACCGGCGCGCCCGTGATGATCAGGCCGTCGTAGTGGATGTCGCGGATGTCGTCGAACGTGCGATAGAACGTCTCCAGGTGGCCGGCGCTCACGTGCGTGGCCTCGTGCGTTTTCGTGCGCAGCAGGTCCACCTCCACCTGCAGCGGCGTGTTGGAGAGCTTGCGCATGATCTGCGTCTCGGTGGCGATCTTGGTGGGCATGAGGTTGAGGATGAGCACGCGCAGCGGACGGATGTCTTGGTGCAGCGCGCGGTACTCGGTCATGACAAAGATGTTCTCGCTCTCGAGCTGCGCGGCGGCAGGGAGGGCGTCGGGGATGCGAATGGGCATGGATGCTCCTTACGAGTCAGTTGCAGCTATGGTACAACGAGCGGCCCCATCCGCGCGAGCATATCGCCCAGCGATGCCGTCAGCGGCCCAAATCACTCCAAAAGTAGAGATTAAGGCATGCCCAAAAATCTATGGCGCTTTAGCCTAGCAAAGTGGCAGCAGGACGCTACAATGGTTCGACGCGAAAAACTCGGCCGAAAGGATACATATATGTACCAAACGCGTAAGATCGGTGTGGTCGGCCAGGGCCACGTAGGAGCACATGTTGCCAACAGTCTGCTCATGCAGGGCATTGCCGATGAGCTGTACCTGTGCGATATCAACGAGGCCAAGGTGACGTCCGAGGTCCAGGACCTACGCGACTCCCTTTCGTTTGTCCCGTACAACACCAAGATCGTCAACTGCTACGACCACTACGAGGAACTTGCCTGCTGCGACGTCATCGTCAACGCCGCCGGCAAGGTCGCGCTGGCCGCCGGCAACCGCGACGGCGAGCTGTTCTTTACCACCGACGCCGCCCGCACCTTTGCCAAGCGCATCGTCGACGCCGGCTTTGACGGCATCTTCGTGAGCATCTCCAACCCCTGCGACGTCGTGTGCACCGAGCTGTGGCACCTGACCGGCTACGATCCCAAGAAAATCATCGGCTCGGGCTGCGGCCTGG
>CABVAO010000017.1 GCA_902496335.1 uncultured Collinsella sp. | reverse complement strand
CTGGTGATCTCCGCCTTGAGAGGGCGGCGTCCTAAACCGCTAGACGAACGGGCCACATGACATCTGCACTGCCGTGCTGCGAGGAAATATATTACGGGACAAAAAACATCAGCGCAAGAAGAAATTCCAAATTGCCGAAAAATTGTCGGCAGGTTATGGAACACGCAGGTAAACTAGGTAGCTAATTCAAGTTGAGATGGACCAAAAGAGCTTCGCGCTCGTTGGGAATGTTGTCTTCGATCACGGCGTCGAGGGCGGAGTTGAGAAGCTGACCCAGTTCAGGCCCGGGCTTGACTCCGGCACGGATCAGGTCGCCGCCGTTGATGGCGAGCATCTTGAGCGTATAGGGCTCCCCCGCCCTCAGCAGCTCGTGCGCCATCGCGCGCATCTCCTCAATCGTCTCAACGTAATAGAAGCACGACGGGGCCTTGCCAAGTGTGTCGGCACGCTTAAGGTCCATGAGCTCGTCAATCAGGTGGGCCGTGTCGACTCCCTCACCCGAAAGCGCGCGCATCATATTGAGCAGGCAGGAGCGCTCGGGGCGCAGCGGCTTGTCATGGTATTTGATGAGCAGGCACACGTCGCGCACCAAGTCGTGCGAGAGCGCCAGGCGATCCATAATGACGCGCGCCTTCTTGGCACCGAGCTCGGGATGACCGTAGAAGTGTCCGCTGCCGGCGTGATCGACCGTGAAGCACTCGGGTTTGGACACATCGTGCAAAAACGCCGCCCACATAAGACTCGACGAGGGCGCGACGCCGTCGCAAAGCGCCAGCTCCCCTGCCACCGTCAGAACACGAGCGATATGCTCGTAGACGTTAAACGCATGATAGACACTTCGTTGATCAAACCCGCGACCCGCTGCCAACTCGGGCACGGCGGCGCAGATGAGCTCGGGGTAGCGCAGCATGGCATCTCCCCCGTGGCCGGTCGAAAGGATGCCCTCAAGCTCAATACCCACACGCTCACGCGCCACGGCATCGAGCAGCGGCGCGCACTCGGCAAGCGCACGCTTGGTCTCGGGCTCAATCATAAAGTCCAGACGGCAGGCAAAGCGCACCGCACGCAGCATGCGCAGGGCGTCCTCGTTAAAGCGACGCTTGGGATCGCCGACAGCGCGAATCAGCTTGCGCTCCAAGTCACCCTGACCGTCGTAGCGGTCGACAAGCCCGCGCTCGGGATGCCAGGCCATGGCATTGACGGTAAAGTCGCGGCGCGCCAGATCGTCCTCGAGCGAGGCGGCACGCTCCACACTCTGGGGATGACGACCATCGGTGTAAAAGCCATCCAGACGGTACGTGGTGACCTCGATACGCTCGCCATCGGAAATAGCCGTGATTCCGCCAAATTTAATGCCCGACTCCACAACCGCGATGCCGGCGGCCTCGAGCGCCGCTTTGGACTCCTGCCACAGGCCGCTACAGCACATATCAACATCGTGGCTGGGGTACCCCATCAGGGCGTCGCGCACCCAACCGCCCACGTACCAAGCCTCAAGACCAGCCGCCTCAAGCGCGCGCAGGACGCGCAGGGACGCATCGGACGGTTGAGTACCGTTGAGCGAAACATTGCACATGCCTATGGCCTCCTGCGACTATCAAATTGGCTATCGATTGCGTCTGCAAGAAGTCTAGCAAGAAACAGCCTCCACTGCACACGCAAGTCCGATAAACAAAAACGCATCCGTCCTAGTCTAAGACGGATGCGAAATAATCAAACTATTCAGACAAGGTGCCGGAACTAGCAGACCTGGCGAACCTCGATGTGCTTCTTATATTCGTCCACCTTGGCAAAGTCGCCCAGGCCCGGGCACTCGACCACGTTGGCGCCGGTGGCCATCGACAGACGGAGGGCATCCTCGACGCGCTCGGGGGCGTCGTGCCACACGGACAGGAAGGCAGCGAGCGAGGAATCGCCGGCGCACACCGTCGACAGCAGCTTGACGTCGAAGGTGCGGTTGGCAAACCAGATGTGCTCGCCGTTGGAGAAGTACGCACCGGCGCCACCAAGGGTCAGCAGCACGTTCTTGGCGCCCTTGGCGTGCAGCTCGGCCATCGCGCCCTTGACGGACTCGTCGTCGCCACCGCTCACCTTGATGCCAAAGATGTCAAGCAGCTCGTCGTCATTGGGCTTGATCAGCAGTGGCTCCAGAGCAATGAGGTCTGCCAGCTGATGGCTCGAGATGTCGAGGACGAACTCGGCCCCCTTGGCCTTGACGCGGCGCAGGACCTCGGCCAAGAAGCCCTCGGAAGTGTTGGGAGGCAGCGAGCCGCTGATGACCAGGCAGGTCATGTCATCGAGCGAATCGATGAGCTCAAACATCTCCTGCTCGTTGGCCTCGTTGATGGCGGCACCGGCGTTGACCATGTTGTACTCGGTGTCGGGGCCGGCGTTGAGGAACACATTGACGCGCGTAATGCCTTCGGTCCACACGGGCTTGACGGGCACGCCCAGGGCCTCGGCGCCCTTAACGATAAACTCGCCCGAGAAACCGGCGAAAAAGCCCAGGATCGTGGTGTCGACGCCGTAGTGGTCAAGCGTAAACGAGACGTTGAGGCCCTTGCCGTTGGGCGTGTAGACCGCGTTGCGGGTACGCGTGACGGTGTTGGCAGCAAGACCGTCGCAGGCGATGTTGTAGTCAATGGCGGGATTTGCAGTGAGCGTGTAAATCATGAATGTTCCTTTCACGAAGCAACGTGTTAATGAAAGTATATTCCACGCATCGGTAAAAGGCTAGGACTACTCGGTGAACGGTGTGGAAGCGATGAAGTACGGCGGAACACCTCTCCCCCGTGGCGGAACAAAAAGGCGCCCCAGCCGAAACCGGGGCGCCACATGCGCACGAATATGTCGCGTTTCGATTACTGACGATCGAGCTTGCGGACAGCAACGCGCTTGCTGTACTCGTCGACGTGACCGAAGTCGCCGATGCCGACGGACTCGGCAACGTTGGCGCCGGTGGCCATAGCGAGCTTCATGGCCTCCTCGACGTTGTCGCGATCCCTGTACCACTTGTGCAGGAACGCAGCGAGGGTGCAGTCGCCGGCGCAGACGGAAGAAACCAGCTTGATGTTGAACTCACGCTTGGCGTACCAAATATCCTCGCCGTTGGAGAAGTAAGCGTCGCCGCGGCTACCACGGGTGAGCAGCACGTTCTGAACGCCAGCGTCGTGAGCCATCTTCATGGCAACGCGGACCTCGTCGTCGGTGTCGACCGGCACGCCGAAGATGGCCTTCATCTCGTGATGGTTCGGCTTGATGAGCAGCGGCTTCTTGTGAGCGAGCTCCTTGAGCTTGTCGGAGGACAGGTCCAGGACGACGTCGGCGCCACGAGCCTGAGCGTGCTCCATGACCTGAGCCAGGAAGTCGGGCGTAGCTTTGGGAGGCACGGAGCCGGAAACGATCAGGCACTCAAGATCGCCCGCGGTGTCCAGGATGTTGTAGAGCTCCTCCTGGTGCTGCGGCGTGATCGGAGCACCCGGGTTCAGGATGCCGTACTCGTGCTGGCCATCGTTGACGTAGGTGTTAATGCGCGTGATACCGTCGGTCCAGACCGGGCGGCAGAGACAACCCAGGTTCATGACCTCCTCGACGATGAACTTGCCCGTGAAGCCAGCAAAGAAGCCGAGTGCGACGGTGTCAACGCCCATCTTCTTAAAGGCGAAGGACACGTCGAGGCCCTTGCCGTTAGCCGTGTAGCTGGCCGAGCCGGTGCGGACGTTCTCATCGGGCTCGAGCGGAGAGCTCGAAACCGTCATGTCGACAGCCGGGTTAGCGGTTAGCGTGTAGAACATTTACAGTACCCCCTGTATATGTGAGGGCCGCGTGGCCGGCCCATTCCAACCACGCGGTTACCTCTGATACCAAATTAGCGAGCTGCGGACTCGAGCAGTGCCTTGACCTCGGCGGCGGTGTTGCAGGCGAGTGCCTTCTCGGCGAGCTCGTCGCACTCGGCCTTGGTCCACTGGCTGATGGTCTTGCGGGCGCGCAGGATCGACGGAGCGCTCATCGAGAACTCCTCCAGGCCCCAGCTGATCAGCAGCGGCTCGAGCAGCGGATCGGCAGCGGCCTCGCCGCACATACCGACCATGATGCCGGCCTTAACGCCGCTCTCGATGATGTTCTTAAGCGAGCGGAGCACGGCGGGATAGTAAACCTGGTACAGGTTGGAGATGGTGTCGTTGCCACGGTCGGCGCACATGGTGTAGCCGATCAGGTCGTTGGTGCCGATGGAGAAGAAGTCGGCAACCTCGGCAAGACGGTCTGCGAGCAGCGAAGCGGCGGGCGTCTCGACCATGATGCCGACCTCGATGTTCTCGTTGAACTTGCGGCCCTCTTCGGTCAGCTCGGCCTTGCACTGCTCGACGAGCTCCTTGACAGCCAAGACCTCCTCGACGCAGGTGACGAGCGGGATCATGATCTTGACGTCACCGAAGGCGCTAGCGCGCAGCAGAGCGCGGAGCTGAACCTTGTACTGGTCGGGATTGGCCAGGCAGTAACGCACGGCGCGGAAGCCCATGAAGGGGTTGTCTTCCTTGACCATGTGCAGATACGGAATCTCCTTGTCGCCACCCACATCGAGCGTGCGGATGATGACCGGAGCGCCCTTGAGCGCGCTGGCGACCTTACGGTAGGCGTTGAACTGCTCCTCCTCGGAAGGAAGCTCAGCAGAGTCCATGAACAGGAACTCGGAGCGGAACAGACCGATAGCCTCGGCGTCGTGATCGAGCGCGTTGGGCACGTCATCGGGGTTACCGATGTTGCAGGCGATGATCTTCTTGATGCCATCGGCAGTCACGGACGGCTTGCCACGGAAGGCCTCGAGGGCTGCCTTCTCGGCAGCGAAGGCCTCGGCCTTGGCGGTGTAGGCAGCGAGCGTCTCCTCGTCGGGATCGGCCTCAACGATACCCTTGCCACCGTCGACGACAACGGTCATACCGTTGCGCAGCGCGGTGCAGCTGTTGGAAACCGAAAGGACAGCCGGGATCTCGAGGGCACGCGCGATGATCGCGGAGTGCGACGTGCGGCCACCGGTCTCGGTGACGATACCGGCAACGTGGGCCTTATCGATCGTGGCGGTCATGGACGGCGTGAGGTCATGCACGACAACCACGGTGTTCTCGGGCAGGACGGAGAGGTCGACGACCTCCTTGCCCAGCAGCTCGGCCAGAATACCGGTGCGGATGTCGGCGATGTCGGCCGCGCGCAGACGGAACATCTCGTCGTCCATGGACAGGAACATGTTCTCGAACATGGTCGAGGTGTCCATGAGCGCCTGCTCGGCGCAGGTACCGCCGTCAATGGCGGCGTTGATGGCGTCGGTCATACCCGGATCCTGAGCCAGGACAATATGTCCGCTCATGATCTCGGCCTCGGCCTCGCCCACCGTCTCCTTCATGTGGTCGGCCTGAGCCTGGGTCTTCTCGCAAAAGACCGAAAGAGCGGACTGATAGCGCTCCTTCTCTGCTGCCGAATCAGCAACCTCGTGCGGCTCAAACGTCAAGTCGGGATCGACGGCGACCATGACGGTGCCGATACCGATGCCCTCGGAAGCGTTGACTCCCTGATACATTCCCATTCCTCTCTCCGTGTCATGTGATAAAGCGTTTTGCCATATCCATGACAAAAGAGCGCAGCTACCTTGCAACAGGTCACTGCGCCCCCAAATATGAACTTAGTTGTTCAACATGCGACCCGTTTGAGTTCTACTCGCCAAGACCGCTCTTGATGAGCTCGATGGCAGCAGCCAGAGCCTCGGCCTCGTCAGCGCCGTCGCACTTGACCTCGACCTCGGTACCGCAGGGGATACCAGCAGCCATGAGGGCCATCGGGGACTTACCGTTGACCTCCTTCTCGGGGGTGACGACAGTCACGTCGCAGGCGTACTTGCCCATGGTGGAGGCGAAGAGGCCGGCCGGACGCATGTGAAGACCCTGCGGATTGACGAGGGTAGCCTTCTCAGAAACCATAATTGACTCCTTTTTTGTGTTTAACCCCTGTCATGCATGCGGCAGGAGTCAGATTCACGACGTTGTTTATATTAACTCACATCAAACTGTTTTTCATTATGTTTCGCACGAATTGTTGGACAGATGTGTTTGTCGTCCGCTTGCTCGCCCACAGGGGGCCGGGCGTGGCCAGTGAGATTTCCTGCTCTACAGTCCTGCTCGCACGAAGAGCACATTAAGTGCTCTTCGGCTCGTGCGGAACTCGCGATAAATCTCGCAGGCCGCGCCCGGCCCCCTGTGGGCGAGCAAGCTGCGGAAACTCAGTCGGTCCAGAGCAATATCGTGCGAACGGAATTCTGGCTGATTTTTGTTCGCCTGGTTGAACTAGTTGAAGGGGCCTATCTGTACCCTTTTGTAAGTTGCGGTGAAATAGGGACTGAATTTGGGGTTGAATCGTTTACACAGTCCCTATTTCACCGCAACTTATTTGGGGATGAAAAAGGCGGAGGCCCTGGAGAGGGTCTCCGCCTTTGTTACAAGGGGCGATATTATTCGCTAACTGCTGGATTAGACCAGGCGGGCGTTGATCGTCTTGGCGATCTCGGCGGCGTCGGTGGAACCCTTGACGGTGGCACGGAAGTCCTCGTCCATGAGCGCCTCGGCGACCTTGGACAGGATCTTGAGGTGCGTGGTGCCCGCCTGAGCGCCCGGAATGAGCAGGGCGATGGCAACGTTGACGGGAGCGCCGTCCATGGTGTCCCAACCGGTCACGCCGGACTCGTCCTTGACGACGATGACAGCGGCCTCGGTGATGGCGTCGGACTTGGCATGCGGAATGGCGAAGCCCTCCATCATGCCCGTGGTACCCTCGGCCTCGCGGGCCAGGAAGGCGTTCATGACGGCATCGGCGTCGCTGGCGATACCGGCCTTGACGGCCTGGTTGGAGACGAAGCTCAGAGCCTCGTCACGAGAAGCGAAGTCCTCGGCGACAAAGACGTTCTCGACCTTCACGAAGTCGGAAGCCTCGGCCTTGGGGGCCTCGACGTCAGCGGCCTTGGGAGCCTCGACCGGCTTGGCTGCAGGAGCGGCCTTCTGGTTCTTCTCGAAGTCGTACTTCTTGAAGGCCACGAACAGGATGCCACCGACCACAGCGCCGATGAGGATCGCGAGGACCCACAGCGGACCGTTCTCGACAACGGGCAGGACCAGGAAGCCACCGTGGGGCGCCGGATCGTGAACGTTGAACATAATGGTCAGGATCGAAGCGATGGAGGAACCGAGCATCATGATGGGCATGACGGGCCAGATGTTCTTGGTCATGAACGGAATGGCGCCCTCGGTGATGTGGGTGCAACCAAGGATGAGGTTGACGACACCGGCGTCGTGATCCTCCTGGCTGAAGTACTTCTTGCCGACAACGACGGCGAAGGTGGTGATCAGCGGCGGAACGATGCAAGCGGCGGAGACGGCAGCCATGAAGTTGGTGCCGAAGTTGTAAGTGTCGGTGCCGACACCGGCGGCCAGGGCCTCGGTGAGCATAGCAGTACCGGTGACGTAAGCAGCCTTGTTGACCGGGCCACCCATGTCAAAGGCGCACATGCAGCCGATGGCAAGACCCAGGACAACGGCGCCAGAGGCGGACAAGCCCTTGAGGAAGTCCATCATGGCGGTGTTGATGGCAGCCATGGGGCCGGAAATGCCAAGCATGACCAGGCCGACGATAGCCGTCGAGAACAGCGGATACAGGAAGATAGCCTTGAGGCCGTCCAGGTTCTTGGGCAGACCGGCAAAAACCTTCTCGAGCAGCAGGATGACATAGCCAGCGAGGAAGCCGCCGACGATGCCGCCCAGGAAGCCAAAGCCCACACCTGCGCCACCGGCGTCGATCATGCCGGTATCGGCGTTAACAGGCAAGCCCTGGATGGCAATCATACCGGCGACGAAACCGGGGACGAGCGCCGGACGCTTGCCGATAGACTCGGCGATGTAAGCGGAGAGCACCGGAACCATGAGGTTCATGGCGATGCCGCCGATGATCTTGAGCATCGCGGCAAAGGTGTTGTAGTCGGCAGCCGTCGAATCGAAGGACGTGATGCCCCACAGGAACGAGACGGCGGTCAGAACACCACCGGCGACGACGAAGACCAGCATGTGGCTGACGCCATTCATGAGGTGCTTGTAGATGACGTGGCCGATGGACTCCTTCTCCTCAACCTCGTCCTCGACATCGGCGGCAGCGGCAACCGTGTCGTCGCCCTTGGCGGCGAGCGCGCGGTCGATCAGCTTTCCGGCGGCCTCGACGGACAGGGCCTTGGAAACACCAACGGAAACCATGGGCTTACCGGCGAAACGCTCAGCCTGGACATCCTTATCGGCTGCGACGACGACGGCCTTGGCACCGGCGATCTCGCTCTTGGTGAGCTCGTTCTCGACACCGACCTGGCCATGAGTCTCGACCTTAATGGTCAGACCTCGCTCGGCAGCTGCCTTCTCCAGTGCCTCCTTCGCCATGAAGGTGTGCGCAATGCCGGTCGGGCAACCGGTCGCGGCGATGATGTCAAACTTAGCCATGTGTCCCTCCTTTTTAAGTTTTGCGCCCGCAGGCGCTCCCCTACACGCGCTTCAATGCGCGTTTTTCCACACTTGAAAGATACCAACCTACCGTCCGCGTGAGAAGAGACAAGATGCAATTCTCCGGTGAAAGGTTCTTTCATAACCGTAAACGGTAAGTGAAAGTTTACCATCAACACTTGAAACGGCAAGGTGTATCTTGTAATTGAAAATGCCCGTATACTATGGCATTGAAAAACGAGTCCGATTTTCAATGCCAACCAGGAGCCATCCATGACCGATAGCAGCAAGAGCGCGCTCTCCCTTATTAGCACGCACAAAGGGTACAGCGATTCCGAGCAGCGCATTGTCGACTATATATTGGAGCACCAGTCCGAGGCGCCGCGCCTGACGGCCGCCCAGCTCTCACGAGCCGCTGCCACGTCCGAGGCGACGGTCTCGCGCTTCTGCCGCAAGCTGGGCTTTGGCAGCTTCCGCAGCTTTCAGTTTTCGTTGGCTCGCGACTTGGAGAGTCAGCGCAACGAGGGCCTGACCGACGAGGTCTCGCTCGACAACATGGAGCAGAGCCTAAAAAATATCCTCGCCGCCAAGGTGAGTGAGCTTAATGCGACCATCGACGGCATTGATCACGACACGTTGGCCGCAGTTGTACACGCGCTTAAGAATGCCGGCGTTATTGAGTTCGCCGCCGTGGGCAATACGAACGCGGTCGCGCTCGACGCGACATTTAAGTTTTCGCAGCTGGGCCTTCGCTGCATGGCAAGCACTATCAGCGAGACCTCGATTGGATTCGCGCTCACGTTGCGCCCCGGCGACGTTATCGTGCTGATCTCGAACTCTGGCAAGTCGCGTCGACTGAACCGCATGGCAAAAGCAGCTCGCGATTGCGGCACCACTGTAGTCGTCATCAGCAGCGACAGCAAGTCTCCACTTGCACGCCTAGCCGACTACACCTTTAATACCGTCAATCACGAGGCGCTGCTGACAACGGGCGACTTCGCGTTCTCCAAGATGAGCGCCACGATGATCATCGAGGTTATCTACAACTTCCTGCTGCCCGAAATCGAGGACGCCCGAGAGCACATCAGCTACTACGAGGAGCTCATCCAGCCGGATAAGGTCGTGGAGTAGACATTTTGGGGAGCCGACAAACGCCGGTCGCCACGAAACTGGCCCATCTACTACGTTTTATCCGTATGGCCCAACCACATACCGAAAATAGAGAAAACCGCAGGCGTTCTACCTGCGGTTTTCTTTTTGCAATTTTTGGCGTGGTTGCCGATAGCCTATTAAACGTAGTAAATGGACCGATATCGTGGCGGCCGGGTCGGACATGTATGTAGCGGCTCGGTCTAAGCACACGCTTCTTCCAGCATCTGCCTGGCATGCGCTAGGCTTGCCTCCGATTGATCGCCGCTCAGCATACGGGCGATCTCTGCGGTACGGGCATCGCCGGTCACCTCGTCCAAGTGCGTCTGGGGAACATCGCCTGGCTCCTTGCTGACCACGTAATGCTTGTCAGCCATGACCGCAACCTGCGCCAGGTGGGTTACGACAATCACCTGATGCGTGGCGGCAAGATCGGCCAGCACACCAGCAAGAGCACGTGCAGTAGAGCCGCCGACACCGGCATCAACCTCGTCAAATACCAACGTGTCGACGCCGTCCGCATTACCGAGGACAACCTTGCTCGCCAGCATCACGCGGCTCAACTCGCCGCCCGAGGCAATACGGCGCAGGGGTCGCGGAGTCAATCCGGCACCGCTGCGATACAAAAGCTCATAGCTCGAAGGGCCCGCCGGCGTCCATTCGGCACGCGGAAGATCGCGCGACTCCCAGACCAGCTCGGCACCGCCCATCTCCAGGCGCGCCATCTGACGGCCAACCTCGTGACAAAAGCGCGGGGCAGCGATGTTCCGCGCGCGCTTAAGTGCCTTGGCGGCAGCAAAGAGCTCGCGTTCAGCCGCACCAAGTGCCTCGCGTGCCTTCCTAATCTGCTCGTCACCATCGTCTACCAGCGACAGCAGCTCTTGCGAGCGATCGCGCATGGCAAACACGTCGTCCATGGTGGGACCCCACTGCCTCAGAAGTCCTTTAAGGTCGGAATACCGCTCGCGCATGCGAGCGAGCTCACGAGGGTCAAACGCAACGCCATCGCGATAGGCACGCAGCTCGTTGGCGCAATCCTCAAGCGAGATGCAGGCATCCGAAAGCGCATCGGCAATGTCGCCCAGCTTGCGATCGACGGCAGCCATGCGGGAAAGCTCGGCCACGGCGCCGTTCACGGCATCGAGCGCTCCCCCTTCGGCAGCAAGCGATGCATGGGCCTCGTTTGCCGTCGCCACCAAGACCTCGGCGTGCTCCGAGCGCGGCAGCAACTCCTCGAGCTCCTCGTACTCGCCTGGCTTGGGGTCGACCTCGGCGATACGCTCGAGGGCAAAACGCGCTTCCTCGACGCGACTCCCCTGCGCACGCGAGGCTTCCTCCACACGGCGAAGCTCCTTGGCAGCCGCACGCGAAGCCCTAAAGCAGGTGCGATACTTCTCGAGTGCCTCAAGCGCCGCGCGCCCAGCCCAAGCATCGACCATGGCAACATGGTGCGCCGGGTCGAGCAGACGCTGATGTTCATGCTGGCCACATAGATCCATCATCACGCCGACGCGCTCCGAAAGCTCGCGCACGCTGGCAATGCGGCCGTCAATTTTTACGCGGCTGCGGCCCTCGGCAGAAAGGCTGCGCTGCACGGTGAAGCCCTCCGTGTCGTGCGGGCCGTCGAACAGGCGCGCCTCGACGCTGGCAAGCGCCTCGCCCTCGCGCACCGTCGACGAATCCGCGCGCTCGCCCAAAATGAGCTTGAGCGCCGAGAGCAGTGCGGTCTTGCCAGCGCCAGTCTCACCGGTCAGAACCGTTAGGCCCGCACTCGGCACCAAAGTCGCCTCGCGAATGAGTGCAATGTTGGAAACCTGCAGCTCATCGATCATGACGCACTCCGTAGAACACGCGGCTCACCGAGTTATAGAAGCTCTCAGGGCCGTAATCCAGCAGCAGCACATCACCGGGACCGCGACGCACAGCCACGCTCTCGACCGTGCCGTCGCAGGTAATAAACTGTCCGTCGATAGCGATGGCAGGCACACTCGGGCGGTCGTCGGACATAAAGATCTCGACGACATCGCTTGGTGAAGTCAAGAACGCACGGGCCTGAATGGTGTGCGGCGCGATGGGCACGCAAACCATACCCGTGTAATCGGGGCTCACGATAGGGCCGCCGGCGGAAAGCGCATAACCGGTGGAGCCAGTCGCCGTCGACACGACGACACCGTCACCGCGCAGGCGATCGATATGATGGCCGGACACCGTGATGTCAAACTCGACCATATCGGACAGGGGCCCGCGCGTAAGCGCCATATCGTTGAGGGCGAACGAACGCACGACATCCTTCGTGCCGTCATCGCGCACCGAGACGATATCCGCGGCGATGGTGGCGCGGCGGCTCACGTGGAGCTCACCGGACAGGGCATCGCTCACAACCTGCAAAATATCGCGTTCCTC
The DNA here is from genome assembly GCA_902496335.1 of uncultured Collinsella sp. Classification (GTDB taxonomy): domain Bacteria; phylum Actinomycetota; class Coriobacteriia; order Coriobacteriales; family Coriobacteriaceae; genus Collinsella. The sequence goes on along the minus strand of CABVAO010000017.1, from coordinate 21,151 downwards.
GGGACTGGCCGCCGTCAAAAAGCCCAGATGGCCATAGGAAAGACCCAAAATGGGAATCTCGCGGTAGTTGAGAATGCGGGCGGCGCGCAGCAGTGTGCCGTCGCCGCCGAGCGTGATGACCAAGTCGGCATCGTCAACATCGGGCGTGCTCTGGATCTTCGAGCGCTGGTCGGCCGCCCATGCGACCTCGTAGCCCTGGCGCGTCAGCCAGAGCTCGAGCATCAGGCCGCTCTCGACCGCCTCTTGCTTGTAGTAATTGGGAACCAGAAAGACCTTCATAGCGTTGCCGCTTTCTCGCTCAAAGCCGATACCTGGGATTGCAACTCATCTTCGGCGCGCTCGCCGGGGGCAAACCTCGAGCCGTACAGGAAAAACTCAACGTTGCCCTTAGCGCCATGGATGGGCGACACGCACACGTCGACCGGGAAGAGGCCCTTCGCGGCAAACAGCTCGATTACCGCAACAAGCGTGTCGACACGCAAGGCGGGGTCGGTCACGATACCGCCCTCGCCCACCAGCGCAGCCGGCGCCTCAAACTGCGGCTTTACGAGCGTGCAAAACGAACCCGAAGGCTTCAGGCACGCCAGCACGGCGTCGATGATATTCGCGATACTCGTAAACGACACGTCGCAGACAGCCAGGTCGATAGCGCCGCCGTAGCCGAGCTCGGGCAACTGCGTCACATTCGTGCGCTCGTGCAGCGTCACGCGATCGTCTTGGCGCAGCGACCAATCGAACTGGGCACGGCCCACGTCGACCGAGACAACGGTCGCAGCACCGCGCTTGAGCAGGCAATCGGTAAAGCCGCCCGTGGAGCATCCCACATCGAGGCAAGCAAGGTCCGCCGGATCGATCCCAAACGCATCGAGCGCGCCCTCGAGCTTGAGCCCGCCGCGCCCAACATACGGGATGTGCCCCTTAACGTGCAGTGGCAGGCCCGGCGTCACCTTGAGCCCCGGAGAGGTCAAACGCTCACCGCCACTCGAAACCAAGCCGGCCATAAGAGTGCGAAGGGCATCCGCGCGATCGGCGCAGATGCCCTGTGAAATCAGTTCGTCATCGAGACGCACGCGTTTCATGAATGCCATCAACCATTCGTATCCGGAGATGCAGCCTGTCTATCTTGGGACTCGTTTGCCGCATCCTCATCGTATTCCTGTTCGAGCTTGTCGGCCTCACGCGGCGTCAGCTCAAACTTGTCGACCATATCGACCGCACGGGAGCCCAGCTCAATCGCCTCGTCAAACAAATCGAGCGAACGCTCCAAGGACGTATCCTTGGAGCGAACGGTGGCGATAATCTGGTCCAAGCGATCCGAGATCTCATCGAAGTTGCGGACGGAACCCTCTGGCATGGCTACTCCTCGACGGAGTCGGCCTCGACGGCCCCAGCGGCGTCCGCATCCTCGTCAAGTACACCGGCGGCAGCCTGAGCAGCAGCGACCTTGGCGGCTGCCTCGGCAGCCTGTGCCTCCTCGCGAGCGCGATCCTCGGCCAGCAGCTCTTGGTACAGGTCCTCGCCCGGCAGTTCCTCGCTGCGAGCGATCTTGCCCAGCACGCCGTTGACAAACGATGCGGACTGGTCGGTACCATAAGCCTTAGCAATCTCGACCGCCTCGTTGATCACGATGGCGTCCGAGACCTCTTCGTCGGTAAGGAAGCGCATCTCGTAGACGGCGATACGCAGCAGGTTACGGTCGGCACCGGGCATGCGCATAAGATCCCAGTTCTTGGCGACGGCTCGCAGGGCACAATCGATGCGATCGATATGCTCGTAGGCACCGCGGCAAAGCTCCAGCGCATAGGGGTCGAGGGGACCCTTCGAAATCAGGAAATCGCCCTCGAGGACGCGCTCGAGCGGGCTGTCCGTGGCCTCGGCCTGGAACAGCAGCTGCAGCGCCTGACTGCGGGCAAGCGTACGCCCGCGATAAACCTTAAGGCTCAAAGGTTACTCCTTGGGGAAAACGAGGCCGTCGATGCAAACGTCAACGCGCTCGACCTCGACGCCCACCTGGGCATCAATGGCGGCGACCACGGCGGCGCGAACGGCCTCGGCGAGCTTCTTGAACGGATAGCCAAAGAACACCACGACACGCACGGTGAGTGCGAGCTTGTCGCCGACGACCTCGGCCTCGACCGCCGGCTCGGAAGCCGGGGCCTTGGACGAGAGCATCATGGAGACAAGGTTGGTGGCAAGGTCCTTGACGCCAACGGAGGCGATGCCCTCGACATCCGACACGGCGCGCGAGACGATGGCGGTCAGAACATCGGGCGAAATGCCGATGCCGTCAATCTTGATTTCCTGGGGCATGAGTCCTCCTAGAAGAGTTGGTTGCTAGACGCGGGAGACGAACTTGCCGTCGCGGGTGTCAACCTTGATGACCTCGCCCTCGTTGAGGTACATGGGGACCTGGATGACAGCGCCGGTGTCGATCGTGGCCGGCTTGGTGGAACCCTGGACGGTGTCGCCCTTAAAGCCCGGGTCGGTCTGGACGATGGTGGTCTCGATGAACATCGGCGGGGTCACGCCCATGAGCTCATCGTCGGCAAAGAGCAGCTGGCAGATGTCGTTCTCGCGCAGCCACTTGGAGTTCTCGCCCACCATGTCCTCAGGAACGGGAACCTGCTCATAGGTCTCATTGTCCATGAAGATGTAGTCGGCGCCATCGTTGTAGAGGTACTGGAACTCACGGGTGGTGAGCATAACGCTCTCGAACTTGGTGCCGGCGTTGCAGGTGTTCTCGACGACGCGGCCGCTCTTGATGTCGCGGGTCTTGTAGCGCACAAACGCGCCGCCCTTGCCCGGCTTGACATGCTGGAACTCGACGATGGTGTAGACCTTGTCCTTAATGCGGAGACCGAGGCCGTTCTTGAAGTCGGCGGTAGAAATGGTAGGCATAGCGACCTTTCTTGTTATGGGCAGAACGCACAAGCGTCCAAATTACATACGACCGAAATTATACACTTGCAGACGGCGCCTGCAGCGAGCGCATAAAAAGAGAACGCGGGGCGCCCGAATTACTCCGGACGCCCCGCCCCAAAAATCTATCGAAATGGGCTAGCAATCGATGACGTGCAGGTCGTGCGGGGTTTTGGTGAAGGGCTCGTAGCCGTTCTCGGTGACGACGCCGTAGTCCTCCAGGCGCACGCCGCCCACACCGGGCAGATACACGCCGGGCTCCATGGTGATAACCGAGCCGACCTCGATGGTGTTCTTGCTGCGGTTGAAGTTGGGCAGCTCATGGATGTCGATGCCCACGCCGTGGCCCAGACCATGGTTGTAGTAATCGCCATAGCCGGCATCACCGATGATCTTCTTGGAAAGCTTGAAAATGTCGTTGCCCTCGACGCCCGGATGGATGGCGGCGACGCACTCCTCGTGCGTACGGCGCACGAGTGCGTACAGGTCGAGCTGTTCCTGGGTAGGCTCGCCCATCACGACGGTGCGCGTCATGTCGGAACGATAATCGCAGTAGCCCGCGCCATAATCCATGAGGACGAAGTCGCCCTTCTCGATCACGCGGTCACTCGGCACGGCGTGCGGGTTGGCGGTGTTGGGGCCGCTCGCCACAATAGAGCCAAAGGCCAGGCTGTCGGCGCCGTTGGCGAACATAAAGTTCTCGAGCTCGTTGCGAACCTGCTTCTCGGTCATGCCGGGCTTAATAAAGCCGAGCATGTGCTGGAAGGCGGCGTCGGTGATCGACTGCGCATGGCGCATGAGCTCGATCTCCTCGGCGTCCTTGATGGCGCGCATCTTGCGGATGTCGTCATGCATCAGCGGCAGCATGCAGGCGACGGAGCGGTCCTCCAGACCACGCTGAATACCCTGGTAGAAGTTGATCTGCATGTCGTCCTCGACAGCGCAGACGCGGCACTTGTTGGCCGCGATCTTGCCGGCGACCCAACCGGGGATGGTGCCCTCGTCCATGTCGTAGACCCAAGGGCTGCCGGCGGGCGTGTTCTCCTCAAAGCTGTTGAGGTAGCGCGAGTCGGTATGGAACAGGCACTGGTCAGCCGTAATAAACGCCGCGTGCGGGAACTCGAAGGTGTAGTCGAAGACGCCCTTCACGCCCGTGAGCCAACGAAGATTGGCCTCGTCGCGCACCACGATAGCGTCGTAGCCGCGCTCGACCATCAGGGCACGGACACGTTCGATACGACCGGCAGGACCGGCAGCAAACTCAGACATGCAGATTCCTTTCTTATTGTCTCAAAAAGTGCGGGACGGGTCTCAACCGAACGTCGGAATCGCATGCGAACCGCAACCAATTGAAAACCCGTCCCTCAACATGATACGAAAGACGATGGATGTCAATAAATCTTAGAGAAGTTCTTTGCGAGAAGCCAAGTAGGCGTGAGCGTGACGCTCAAGAACCTCGTCCTCAACGTTCGTTAGACGAATGGCGCCGAGTGCCGCGGGCAGCGGCAACATGCTGCGGTTCGAGCGGGCGAACTGCTGCTTACGGAACTCCTCGATAAACGCGGTGGGCTCCAGGTCGAAGGCAAGCTCCTCGATGCCAAAGTCCTCCAGGCAGTCATCCACCTCAAAAACGTAATCGATATCGAAGTCGCAAGCATCATGTGCTAGACGCGCCTCAAAACGCATGCCCTCGGACAACAGCTGGTAGGCAGGAATCTGCGAAGCGGCATCGCCCAGGCAGGCGCGCAGGGTACGCTTCCCCGTCTTACCAAAATCGAGCGCATGGCGGGCGCTCGGGTTCGTGGCCATCAGTACGTCCTTGCGGGCAGTCTGAGACCACTGAACGGCATTAACGAGCGCGACCTCCTCGCCCGCGAGAATCTCGGGGACGGTCTCAGCAAACTGATTCCAGCGGGACTTGCTGCTCGAAAGCATGGTGCCAACAAGTACCACATAGCCGAGCTTAAGGTCCTCGGGGGCCGCCTCGCGAACAAGGTCGAGGTCACACACGACCAGGCCCGGCTCGGGACGGAACGCGATAGCGGGAAGTGCATTCGCCGACGAGGCGACGAGCGGCTTCATGGTCGTCGCGACCGTGAGCATGGCGTCGAACGTCGTCGGCAGCAAGGCGCACTCGGTGCGACCGCACCACTGATTGGCACACCAGCAAACGGCCGAGCAGGTCGCCGTGTCACCGACAGCGACAACGAGATCGTCGCAGGTAATGCCGTTAGCCGACAGGGCGCCAAAGACGGCATCGGCATCGGCCAGCGTAGCACCGGCAGGCGAAACCTCAAGCGAAAGCTGCGACACGGCAAAACCAGCGTCGACCAGCGCATGCACGACGACCTCGCCAAAACGCTCGGATGTGGCGTCGTTCCAAACCACCATCGCGCGCTTAGGCTTGCCCACAGCCGAGGCAAACATGCGCGACAGCTCCTCGAACGCGCCCAATCCGACGCGGACATCGACACTGCGGTTTTGGAAATTGATAAGTTGACGGCGAATCATAGCAGTCCACGCTCCAAAAGCATTTCGGCACAAAGGTAGGAAACGTCCTCGAAGGACTTGTTGCGAATATCAAGGGTAATATCGGCGGCCTGGCGATACAGCGGACGGCGATGCTCAAACAGGCGCGCAGCATGCTCGGGCGAGCGGAAATCGGGCCGGGTATCGGAGCGGCGAATCTGGCGCAACGAATCCTCAAAGTCGCCTTCGAGGTACACGCAGGTACCCATCTCGTGCATCAGCTCAATGTTTACCGGCGTCTCGACGATGCCACCCCCGCACGATACCAGCAGGCTGCGCTCGCTTTGAAGCGAACGGAGTGCCGAGGTCTCGAGCTCGCGAAAACGATCCTCGCCCTCGGTCTTAAATATCTCGGTCACCGACTTGCCGCATCGACGCACGACCAAACGATCGGTATCGATGAATCGACGCTTGAACATAGTGCCCACATTGCGCGCAAGCGTCGACTTGCCCGCGCCCAAAAAGCCGATAAAGAAGATATGGTCGCAGCCGTGTTTGATGTGCTGAGACATGGCGAAACCTATTCCTCGCAGGGAAGGTCGCGCAGGGCCCGGCGCTCAAAGATACGGAAGATCTGCGTGTACCACAGATCCTGGGTTGCCTGTGGCTTGACCAGAATGGTGTCAACGCCGGCAAAGTTTCCGCTCCACACGTCCGTGTACAGCTGATCGCCGATCAGCACGGCCTCGTCGGCCGTGGCGCCCAGACGCTTAAGGCCCGCTTTGAGGGCAAATGGCGCCGGCTTCATGGCGTGGCTGATGGCCTCGAGCCCCAACTCACGAGCCGATGCCATGACCTGGTCGCGATGCCAGTTGTTGGACACCATGCACAGCTTAAAGCCCTTGGCATGGGCGGCCTCGAGCCAAGCGGAAACTGCAGCGGGTACCTGCTCGGTATCACGTGGCACCAGGGTGTTGTCGCGGTCGAGCAGAATGGCGCGCTTGCCGTCGGCCCAGAGGGTATCGAGGTCGATGCGATCGACCGAGGCAACATATCGTTTGGGGCTAAAAATCCTCATGATCAATTCCAAGACTGTTGATGCTCTTCGTAGGTCTTCGAGAAATACTCCTCGTCCTGCGTAATGTAGAAATACAGGTCGTCGGAGTCGGTCGGCTCAAGGGTGGCCCTGAGCGCCTCGAGCGACGGAGAGCAAATGGGCGTGGGCGGCAGGCCCTCGTGCTTATAGGTGTTATAGGGGCTATCACTCTGCAGGTCGTCGGCGGTAACCTCGCCACCGGTGACGTACATCATGGTCGCGTCGCTGTTGAGGTAGCGCAGGCCATCGAGCTTGCCCGCCAGACGGTTATAGAAAACCGATGCCACATGAGCGCGCTGATCGGCGTTGAGGCCCTCGCGCTCGACAATCGAGGCAAGGTTAACGATGTCGTAATCGGACATCTCCACGCCATAGCGCTCCTTGATCTTGGCCTCGCAGCTGGCAAAGTCAAGCGACTTATACTCGGCGTTGAACTGGTCAAGCATGGCGCGAATCACATCATCGGCAGACGGGTCCTTACCCAGCGAATACGTCTTGGGGAATAGGAAGCCCTCGAGCGAATCGTTCGCGGCGTCTTTAAGGAAAGCGTAATCATTCACATAATTACTCGCCTTAGCCTGGTTAAGGAAGTCCTCTTTAGAAATGCTGTCGTACGCCTTGGCCACGCGGTCGGCGACCTGGTCAACCGTCAGGCCCTCAGGGATAGTCAGCGCATCGGAGCCCGCATTGGGACCCTCCATAAGCTGCTGAACGACATTGGTCGCGTCCATGAGCGTGGTGAACGAGTAGGTGCCAGGCTTAAGCGACATGTCGGCGTTGAGCTTTTTGACCGCCGCGTAATAATCCTTGGGATCATCGACGATATGGTTCTCGGAGAGAATCGAAGCGATGGTGTCACCCGAGGCACCATCGGGAATCGTGATAGTAACTTGCTGGCCAGCAGCGACTTTCGCATCCTCACCGCCAAAGAAGCCCTTGACGGCCGGCACGACAAAGAAAACAATCGCGACAAGCGCAAGCACAGCGACGACGCCACCGATAATCATAGGCACCGGAGAGCTTTTCTTTTGGGCACCACGGCGGGCGTGCGTGTTATAGCTCGAGCGCGTGGCCGGAGCAACACCGTGCGAGCCATGAGCGTGATGTGCGTGGGAGCGCGATTGCCGGGACTGCCCCTGCGTGCGCTGGGCAGGAGCCTGCTGCTTAAAACGAGCGCCGCCAGCAGGCTGCGCGGGACGAGCGGCGGGCTGTTGAGCAGCACGCTGAGCAGGCTGAGCCGAACGCTGCGTCGGCTGCGCCGGGCGCTGGCCAGGCTGAGCAGGGCGCGGCACGGGCTTCCGTGAACGATTCTGCTGGCGCGGATCGGAAGCACTAGGCATGCTGAACCTCCTCGTTTTTACGATCGAGCCATGTCTGCAAGAACAGGCTGGCGGCGATCATGTCAATCTTGCCCCTCATCTGTTTCTCGTTGAGCCCCTGCTCTCGCAGGATTCGTTTGGCCTCCTGCGAGGACAGACGCTCATCCTCAAACTCCAGCGGAAGTTCGAGCTCGTCGGCAATCTTTTGGGCCACGGCGGCGACGCGCTCGGCTTGGGGGCCGGGCTCACCGGCCATGGTCAAGGGACGTCCGCTTACCAAGATATCGGGCTCATAGTCCTCGACCAGGTAACGAAACGTCTTTGCCATGCCAGTGACCTCGGCAGCCGGAAGCACCTTGACAGGCATCGACATCTTGCCATCACGGCTCGAGACGGCAATGCCAATCCTGGTCTCCCCTATGTCCAGTGCGAGCGCGACCACAGCGACTACTTAGGTTCTTAGGCGCCGAGCGCGGTCTTGGCGGCCGCGAGGGCATCGGCGATACCGGCGGCGTTCTTGCCACCGGCCTGGGCCATGTTGGGACGACCGCCACCGCGACCGTCGACCAGGCCCGCAATCTGCTTGATCACGTTACCGGCGTGGAAACCGGCCTTCACGGCGTCATCGGAGCCGGCAGCGAGCAGAGCCGGGGTGCCCTTCTCGGTCACGCTGGCAACGACGCAGGCGACGGGGCCGGCGACCTTCTGGTGCACGGTATCCCAAACGTTACGCAGGTCGGCAGCCTCAAGGCCCTGGAGCTCAGCGACGACGAGCTTGTAGCCGTTCAGCTCGACAGCGCCGTCGATGGCGCTGGAGATCGCATCGGAGGAGCCACCGGTCAGAGCCTTCTTGAGCTTGCCAGAAGTCTCGCGCAGCTCGGCCTGCAGGTTCTCCACGCGGGCGGGAACCTCGTCGACACGGCACTTGAGCGCAGCGGCGGCGGCGTCAACGAGTGCCAGGCGGTCAGCCATGTAGTCGAGAGCGCCCTTGGAGGTCACGGCCTCGATACGGCGGACATTCGAGCCCGTGGAGGACTCGGAGATGATCTTGAACAGACCGACCTCGGCGGTGTTGGCGGCATGCGTGCCACCGCAGAGCTCGCGGGAGAACGGCTGGTCCTCGGCGCCTACGGAGACGACGCGGACGACGTCGCCGTACTTCTCGCCAAAGAGGGCGACGGCGCCAGCGGCCTTGGCCTCGTCGATGCCCATAACACGGGTCACGACCGGCTTGGAAGCGAAGATCTGCTGGTTGACCAGGTCCTCGACAGCCTTGAGCTGCTCGGAAGACAGGGCCTCGAAGTGCGTGAAGTCAAAGCGCAGGTGCTCGGGCGTCACCAGCGAGCCGGCCTGGGAGACATGCTCGCCCAGGACCTGCTTAAGGGCGGCGTCGAGCAGGTGGGTGGCGGTGTGGTTTCGGCGCAGGAAACCACGGCGCTCGGCGTCGAGCGCGGCGGTCACGGTGGCACCGACGGTCAGCGTGCCCTCGGCAACGTGCGCGACATGGGCATACAGGCCGTTGTGGTTTTTGGTGTCGGCAACAGTCAGCGCAACGCCCTCGGCGGAAAGCTTGCCGGCGTCGCCCTGCTGGCCGCCCATCTCGGCGTAGAACGGGGTGCGGTCGAGCACAACCTCGACATCCTCGCCAGCGGCAGCGGACTCGACGGACTCGCCGTTGCGAACAATGGCGACAACCTTTGCGCCCTCGATGACGTCGTTGTCATAGCCGTCGAACTCGGTCGCGGCAACCTTGTCGGAAAGCTCGACCCACACGTCGTTGAAGCTGCCCCAGGCATCGCCCTTGGCGTTGGCGCGGGCGCGGGCCTTCTGGTCCTCCATGCAGGCGGCGAAGCCGTCCATGTCGACGTCATGGCCAGCGGCGCCGGCGATCTCGACGGTCAGGTCGATGGGGAAACCAAAGGTGTCGTGCAGCTTAAAGGCAACGTCGCCCGGAAGCACAGCGCCCTCGGCGAGCGCGGCCAGGGCCTCATCCAGGTAAACGCGGCCGTTGTCGAGCGTCGTGGAGAAGCGCTCCTCCTCGGAGGCAACGATACCCTTGACGAGTGCGACGTTCTTGAGCAGCTCGGGATAGGCCTCGCCCATCTGAGCGTTGACCTCGTCGATAAACTTGGTCAGGAAGGCGCCCTCGATGCCCAGCAGGCGACCGTGGAACACGGCACGACGGAGCAGGCGGCGAAGGACGTACTCGCGACCCTCGTTACCGGGAAGGATGCCGTCAGAAATCATAAAGTCAACGGCACGGGAGTGATCGGCGATGATGCGCAGCGAGCGGCTGGCGCCGGAGTAATCGTCGGCGTCATAGGTCTTGCCGCTGATCTCCTCGCCCAGCTTGATGAGATGCTGCATCAGGTCGCCGTCGTAATTGGCGGTCTTGTGCTGCATGATGGCGGCCATGCGCTCCAGACCCATGCCCGTATCGAGGTTGCGGTGCGGCAGCTCCGGCATGGAGCCGTCCTCCTGGCGGTCGTACTGGGTAAAGACGAGGTTCCAGAACTCCAGGAAGCGGTCGCAGTCACAGCCAGGCTTGCAGTCGGGGCTGCCGCAGCCGACCTCCTCGCCCATGTCAAAATAGATCTCGGAGCAGGGACCGCAGGGACCGGTGGGGCCAGCGGCCCAGAAGTTGTCGTCCTCGCCCAAGCGGGAGATGTGGTCCTCGGCAACGCCCAGGGAGCGCCACACGTCATGGGTCTCATCGTCCTCGGTAAAGACGGTAAAGTACAGGCGGTCGAGCGGCAGCTTGAACTCCTTGGTGATGAGCTCAAAGGCCCAGGCGCAAGCCTGCTCCTTGGAGACGCCGCCAAAAGAGAAATCGCCGAGCATCTCGAAGAACGACAGGTGACGGCCGTCCTCGCCGATGCAGTCGATGTCGTTGGTGCGGACGCACTTCTGGCAGGAGATCGCGCCAATCTCCTTCATGGTCTTCTTGCCCTGGTAGTACTCCTTAAACTGGTTCATGCCGGCGTTGGCAAGCAGCAGTGAAGGATCGTCGGGGACGAGGGACGAAGAAGGATAGAGCTTAAGACCGCGCTCCTCAAAGAAGTTGAGGAACTTGGAGCGGATCTCGGCCGTAGTCATTGACGGGTAGTCAGCACTCATAGAGGGAATCTCCTCGGTTTCACATCGAAACAGTTCAATCGTAACGATATTACCATCCCACCGCGCAAGTGCAAAAAAGAGGGCCGCCAAACAGCGACCCTCCAGCGAAAGTGCACGTTATTCAGTACTGTGCGATCCTTTGAAAAAGGACTGCTGTAGAATTACATATAAGAGTCACCCGGAAGGAGCGATCGATGAAAAGTAGACGATTTGTCCTGAATGCACTTCTGGTACTAGCACTTTTAGCGCTCTTGGCCTTCTCCTGCTGGTACGCTAACCAACCAGCATTTGGCTACGTATTGTATGCAGTAATGTCCGGCGATAAGGCTTATTACACTCTACGCGCAATTGACGTTCTCTTTTTCTATGTAGCCGGCCCCTTATCAATCGCTTTGCTCGCGTTTATTGTCATTTACAACTTCAAGAAACGTTAATAGGGCCTATTTAGAATCCGAATCGTCCATGGAGCCGTCGATGCCGGTTTTGGTGTCGTCGTCCGTATTGGAATCGTCATCCTTGGCGAAGGGGTTCTTGAAAAAGCCTGTCGCGTCGGGCTGAAGACCCGACAGCTTAATCCAGGGATTCTCGAGCTCGGGCTTGGGCATTGCCTGGGCCTCGGGCGCAGTCTCGTTGCCGATGAGCTCGGACTCGTAAATGAACGTATCGTCTCCAAGCGCGTCGTAGGCGGCGACCGGGTTGCCCTCGGCATCACGATACGGCGTGCCTTTAAACACAGCGCCATCATATGCCACGAGCTGGCGACCGGTCTCGTTCTCAAAGTAGTAGACGAAAATGCCCTTGAGGGCCGCGCACAGCGGGATGGCGATGACCATGCCGATGGGACCCATAAGCGCCGAACCGATAACAAGGGCCGTCAGGCTCATAATGGGATGCACCTGAACCGAGCTCTGCATGACCTTAGGCGAAATGACGTTGTCGGTGACATTTTGTGCCACCATGGTCACGATCAAGGTCCACAATGCCAGCATCGGGCTAAACATAAAGCCGAGCACGGTGGCAATCGCAGCGCTCACCCAAGGACCGACAACCGGAACCAAATGCATGATGCCGGTGAAGATGGCCATGAGTGCCGCGTATGGATGGCCAATGAGCGTAAAGCCGATGAAGGCGAGGATGCCACCGCAGATCGACGTTACGACCATGCCACGCATGTAGCCGCCGACCGAGCGCGAAAGAATCGCGACCATAAAACGGTACGAGGTCTCCTTTTCCTGACCAATGATGGTGCAGACCTCGTGGTGCATGCGGGGATAGTCGCAGGCCAACCAATAGGCAAGCACCAAGCCCAGGAAGATGACGAACAGCTGCGAGGCCGTATTGGTAATGAGCGGGAATACACCGCGGCCAAGCTCGGCGGCAATCTGTGAGACGTACTTGGACGCCACCGTGACGAGCGAAGAAAGGTTATCGTCCAGATACTCCTTGAGCGGCGTGTTGTTGAGCGTCTTGGCATGCGAGATCATCTCATTGAGGTCGCCACCAGCAACACGAAGCTGCTCGGGCAGGCGGCTCAGGACTTCCATGATCTGACCAAAGAGAATCGGCGACAAGATGCAAACGACGCCGACGAGCACGGCAACGACCACAATAAGCGCGACAAGCGAACCGATGCCGCGATTCACGCCATGGTGCTCAAGCCAATTGGTGATCGGCGACATCACAAAAGCGATGATGGAGCCAACTGCCAAAAACTCGATGACCGGCGCCAGGATGCCCATAAGGTTAAAGATGACGGCGGCGATGACAATGCAGCCGACGACGCCCCAAATGCGCAACGTCAGAATACGGGTATCGCGCAGCGTGCGGTCGGTTTGTTGGGGGTGCTCATTCATGAACGAACCATCACTCCGTCGGGGTCGATCTTGTCCTGAATCTTCTTAAGCGTGCGGCGCAGCAGGCGCGAGACCTGCACCTGCGAGATGCCCAGCTTCTTAGCGATCTCGATCTGGGTCATGCCCTTCACAAAGCGCAGCTCGATCACCTCGCGCTCGCGCGGCGAGAAATCGCGAATGGCCTCCTCAATCACCAGGCGGTCATCGGTAAAGTCGAGCTCGTTGTCGTCGTCGGCGTAGCGATCGAGAATCGAAGGCGCATCGTCGGAGTCGGACGCGCCGGGAGCCTCGATAGGCACCGAGGTATAGGCCGAGGACGATTCCATGGCTTCGAGCACCTCGTCGACGGTCACGCCCAGGTAATCGGCGATTTCCTCAACCTTGGGCGAACGCTGAAGCTCGTTAGTGAGCTTGTCGGTAGCCTGATTGACCTTGGCAGAGAGCTCCTGCAAGCGACGGGGCACGCGCACACTCCAGCCTTTGTCGCGGAAGTGACGCTTAATCTCACCCAGAATGGTAGGTGTGGCAAACGTCGTGAACTCGAGTCCGCGCTCGGGGTCAAAACGGTCGATAGCCTTGAGCAGGCCCAGATAGCCGACCTGCAAAAGGTCATCGAGCGGCTCGCCGCGGTTCTTAAATTTGTTGGCAAGAAACCTTACCAGGTTCATGTGGGACATGACGAGCTGCTCGCGCGCATCCGGATCACCGGTCTCTTTATAACGACGAAACAACTCGCGGGTTTTCTCCTTGTCCCAAGCGGTCTTGCCGCTCCGGGAACGTTCGGTCATATTAGATATCCGCCTTGAGGTCGAGGGAAAGCGTCAGGGGCGCTGTAGTCTTTTCGTAGGAGTCGCACACACTCGCCAAAATGAGCTCGGCATATACGGCAGCCTGGTCATCCTCATCGACAGTCGCCTGGTCGCCAAAGGTAAAGGTCATGCCCACATGGGATTCGTCGACATCGAATTTGATCGAAATATCGTCGGAATCAACGGCCGTGCATCCAAAGATGAAGGCTTCCTCAGCAGCCATACGAATATCCTCGATGCGATCGACGGACATAGAGCACAGGGCGCCGACGTTGGCGGCAGTCATGCGCACCAAGCGCGCGAGACGCGGATCACCGGCAACGCTCAGCGTAATGGTGCAGGTTGCTTCGCTACTCATCGCAGGACTCCTCGGAGGTCTCGGCGGGCGTATAGGTGTAATACTGAGCAGGCTTGGCTGCGGACTTATGAGCCGCATCCGCACCATCGGCGGCCTCGTCCTCAGCCTCACCAATCAGAACGCGCTCGGTAGGCTGCTCGGCCTCGGCGGCGGCAGCGGCGAGCTTGCGATCGGCGTCGGCTGCAGGAGCCTTCACCTTATTGAAGAGCTTCTGCACGGCACCAGCCGCAGAGTCGGTCACGCTCGATACGGCATTGCTGGCCTCGGCCACGCTGCCCGTAACCTCGGAGATGTCGCGAACGACCGCCTCAACCTCAACGAGGTTGGACGTCAGGGCGTCCACAGCGGTCTTGCTCGATTTGAGGAGCGGCTCAACCTGCGCCAGCGCGGGAGTAAGCTCATCAACAGCGCCATCGAGCTTTGCCACCACGGGCTGTGCCTCGGCGAGCGTGTTGTTAAGGTCGCTCACCGTCTTGTCGAGCGAATCAACGACGGTGCGGGTCTTGCGCAGGGTGAGTGCAAGCTCAACGACGGCCCACACGCCGGCAACGGCGAGCAGCAGCAGGGCGATTTGAATGGGACTCATACAAGCCTCCCGAAGGAATCGAAATACAGACGCTCTTCATGGTACCCCAAAGGGGACTGAACATGCCAAGCGTGAGATCGTGGGACAAAATAATCAGTAGCTACTTCGGAGCATTCCCGCTACGGTCGCGTTCGCTTTGCTCCACACGCCACTCTTCCCAACCGCGACCGGCAGGCTGCCAGAACGCGCCGCGCTCCAGTCCCTCGGGCAAATAGCGCTGATCGACCCAGCCTTCGGGATAATCATGCGGATACTTATACACACCGTATTCGTCGCTGCCCGGGCGATGACGGTCGCGCAGATAACTAGGCACCTCGCGCAGCCCACTTGAATGGATATCGGCCAACGCCGCATCGATTGAAGCCTCGCACGCGTTGGATTTAGGCGCCAGGCAAACATAGAGCGCAGCCTGAGCCAGGTTAATGCGGCATTCGGGATAGCCAATGACCTCGGCAGACTTAAACGCGGCATGTGCCACCAAAAGCGCCTGCGGATCGGCGTTTCCGACGTCCTCGGAAGCGTGGATCATAATGCGGCGAGCAATAAACTTAGGATCCTCTCCTGCATCGATCATGCGCGCGAGCCAATAAATCGTAGCATCGGGGTCGCTGCCGCGCATAGACTTAATAAACGCACTGATAATGTCGTAGTGCATGTCACCGTTTTTGTCGTACGAAAAGCCACGACGCGGGTTGGCAATCTTCACGTCATCCACGGTGATGGGATAGCGCTCCCCCGCCGCCGGCGCTGGCGTTCCCTCGGTATCGGGACGCGTTACGGCAATCTCGCTTGCAAGCTCGAGCGTCGTGAGTGCCGAGCGAGCATCACCCGCGGCCAGTGTGCAGATGGTCTTAACCGTATCCTCATCGGCCGAGAACTTGCCGTTCAGACCCTGCGGTGCCTCGAGTGCACGCTCAATCAGCGTGGCGACATCCTCGTCCTTCAGGTGCTCAAGCTCTACCACGCGCCCACGCGACAACAATGCGGAGTTGACCTCGAAGTACGGGTTCTCCGTCGTGGCGCCAATCATAATGACGGTACGGTTTTCAACCGCATGCAAAAGCGCATCCTGCTGCGACTTCGAAAAACGGTGAATCTCGTCGATGAACAAGATGGTACGGCGGTCATACGTATTCAGGCGCGTCTTTGCCTCGTCGATTACGCGACGCAGGTCCTTCACGGTACCCGTCACGGCGCTGACCTCGACAAACTCGCTCTTGGTATGGTTAGCGATAATGTGGGCCAGCGTCGTTTTGCCCGTACCGGCCGGCCCATACAGAATCACGCTCGATAGCACATCATGCTCGATCGCCGCACGCAGCCACGAACCCTTGCCCACGGCCTTTTGCTGACCCACGTACTCGTCGAGCGAATTGGGGCGCATGCGCACCGCGAGCGGCGCATTTTTAAAGGAACGCTCGCGCGTCGAAGCAGAAAACAGGTCGTCCATAACCATCCCGTGCATCAATCAAAAACGTTTTCCACTAACAGTATACCGAATATATACGAACTACCGTTCGTTAATATAGGTACGGTGCGGAAACTTTAATCCCGGGAACAACTTGCTCGTCAGCTCGCAGAAATAGCCGTCAGTCATGCTCGCGATGTAATCCACCACCGCTTGATTCTTGTCGTCCTGCCAGGCATAGGTGCGATCGTAGTAGGAAAGCTGCTGCTCAATGCGAGAAATGTGGTGCTTAAAGATATACGAAGACTCATCGCCTTCGTTTATATCCTGCAGGCAACGGTCGTAAAGCTTTTCGAATGCCTCGCGCAGCTCCGCCTCAGAATCGCCCTCGATACCGCCCTTGCTGTAGATCTTCACGTAGTTCTCGCGCTTGGCGCGGCGGATCTCCTCAAACAGGTCCTCACTCATCTCGATACGCGGATTGCCGTAGCTATGCTCAACGATATCGATGGAAGCATGCGTGAGAATCCAGCTGTTATAGGCGCCGCCCCGACCGTCGTCAAAAGCGTCGGGTGACAGCAGGCCCGCTGCAATGGCATCCTGACGATCGCGACCGACGTAGGCGAGGATATCCGAGATGCGAGCCACGCAGCCCTCGAGCGTCATGGGGCGCAGGTGCTCAATCGCGCTATAGCCCGTGGCGATACAGTCCTCAACCGTCTGGTCGAACTGGTCAAAGGAGCCCATGTCCGAAAGCTCAAAAACACGCTGCTCGTACTCGCCGTTATGGCACAACACGCCATCGAGCGTCTGGAGCGACACGTTGCGGCCATACAGCGCATCGAGCACGCGGACCGACTGCACGTTATGGAAAAAATAACGCCCCGTACGCTCATGATAGATATCGTTGAGGAAACGCTCGCCGGCATGGCCGAAAGGCGTGTGTCCCAAGTCGTGACCCAGGCCAATCGCCTCGATCAGATCGCAATTGAGCCCCAGGGCGCGACCGATATCGCGCGCAATGCGGGAGACGAGCTGCACGTGCAAACCGCGGCGTGACAGATCGTCATTGCTACGGAAGCTAAAGACCTGCGTTTTGCCTGCATAACGGGTGTACGCCGGAAGATGAAGTATCTTTTCGGTATCGCGCATAAACGCCGGACGCATAAGCGTGCCTTTGTCGGCGGCGCGATCAATACGACGAATGACCTGATCGTCGTTGCAACGATACGGGTTGACATAGCCCGAAGCACGATCGGCGGCAATGCGCTCGACAAGTTCGGGCGACAACGCCGAGGGAATACGGTCCATGCGCGCCTTAATGACGGCCGTTTCTTGATTAGTTGCCATGGCATGCTCCTTAAGAAGGATGCGCAATCGGTTACAAAGTGCAGCCCACGACCTCGATTATGGCAAAAATCGGCACCAAAAACGGGAGCAATGGCAGGGAGCGTGATTTTGTGAAGAGGCAGGAGAGGGCCAGGGCCAGGAGTGCGACGGCAAATGCCACGATGCCACCCATAGGGTCGAGCGTGCAAAGCGCGAAGAGCGCCTTGGCATCCCCCATGCCGATGCCCGGGGCGTGGCGAAGGCGCCGCCAGAGCGACTCAGTGAGCACAAGGGCAAGGTAGACGATGACCGCAAGACCGGCGTGGTCAAGCGCTGTGTTCAAACCGAGGTCGAGCCAAACGCCCGCCAACGCCGCCACGGCACATGCGCCGGCAAGCCCATTGGGAAACCGTCGCTCTCGGGCATCAATTGCCACGCCGGCAAAGATGCAAATCCAAAACGGGATATAGGCCATCGGACTCCTCCTCGAGCTGCATCGCAAAAGCAAAAACCACCACAAAGGTGCCTGTCCCCTTTGCGGTGGTTTTGGTGGTGGTTATTTGGCGCCTTGCATGACCTCGTCAAGGGTAACGTTGACGGCGTGCTGCGTCGGCACCCAGTCGACCTTCAGGAACAGCGCGGCCACCGTGATGGGGATATAGCTGAACATAAAGATCGGGAAGGTAAACAGGTTAGTCACCAGGCGCCACTTTTGCGCGCAGTGAATATGCTTGTACTCAAAGATAGTCGTGAGCAGCGCCAGGATAAAGAACGTCTGATACATCATGGCGAAGGTCATAATGAGCGAAGCGGCGCACGCCTGCATCTCGACTTCGGTTGCCAAGAAACCATGCGAAAGGCCACCCACAATCAAGAACGTCGCATTAGCGAGCATCGAGATCAGCGATAGCAGCATACCCGGGGCGATCGTCATGAACATGTCGTAGGCGGCAAAGCGATGATAGCGGAACATCGACTTGACCAGATGCTTACCGTAGGTAAAGAACACCTGGTAAAAGCCCTTGGTCCAGCGCATACGCTGCTTCCAGGATGCCTTGAACGTCACGGGTTGCTCGTCAAAGAACTCCGCCGGCGCATAGCCAATGCGAATACCGTGAATAGCGCAGAACGTAGTGAACTGAATGTCCTCGGTCAGCGTGTGGAACTGCCAACCGTGCATGCCCTCGATAACGCTTGACGAGATAAGGTAACCCGAACCCGAAACAGCGCAGGACGTCTTACAGATATTGCGCGCGTTGTTGAGGAAGCGCGCCTCGCGTAGATACCACGTGGCATTAGCAGCCGAGATCCACGAGCTGCCAAAATTCTTGGAGTTGCGATAGCTCGTGACCACATGGAATCCCTGGTCAAAGGCATCGTTCATCTTGGACACGTAATCGCGGGAGATAACGTTATCGGCATCGAAGATAAAGTAGCCTTCAAACGTGTCGGGATACTCGTTAAGGATGCGGTCGAAGCCAAAGTCCATGACCCAGCTCTTACCCTTACGGGCAAGATCATTGCGCTCGTAAACAATGGCACCTGCCTCGCGCGCGAGCTGTGCGGTGTTGTCGGTGCAGGCGTCGGCAACCACGAAGACCTCGATAAGCTCGGACGGATAATCCTGGTCCTTGATGGAGCGAACAAGGTTGGCGATCACGGCCTCCTCGTTATGCGCCGCGATAAAGAAAGCATAACGATGGAGTTTTTTGGCCTTGGGAGGCGCGACCTCGCCACGAAGAGCGCCAATGACAAAGAAGACCACCTGGTACAGAAAGCAGACCGTGAGCAGCGTGACGACAATCTGGTTGAAGACCACGATGGGTGTGTTGGTTTGTAAAAAGGCGAGCATGCAGGCTCCCGAGAACGCGTTACGTAAACAACCGTATATCTTACCGCAGGCTTACCGAGTTCAAGAAACCACCTAATACTGGCTAGGCGTCGAGCAGACCGAGCTGAGAGACGATTTCGTCACCGGCGGCAGTGCGACCGAGCGAGCGCGGAGCCAGATCGTCAAGAACCGCAGCGAGATCCCAGGGCAACTCGTCGCGGCACTCAATGCGCTCCCCCGTCACGGGATGGTCGAACGCCACGCGCCAGGAATGAAGGAACTGCCTGGTCAGACCCTGATCGGCACGCGCATCGCACTTGCCGTAGAGCGGATCGCCCACGCAGGCGTGGTTGATATGGCGCATGTGCACACGAATCTGGTGCGTTCTGCCGGTAAACAGGTGGCACTCGACAAGCGTGTAGCCGTCGTCGAAACGCGTGGAATCAAAGCGCTCGAGCACCTTGAAGGTCGTAATGGCCTGACGGGCAAAGGGGTCGTCCGAAACCGCCATCTTGACGCGGTCGCGCGTGGAACGGGCAATACCGGTATTGATGGTGCCCTCGTCCATGGCGATGTGCCCGTGGACAAGCGTGATATAGCGACGATCGAGCGTGCGCGTGCGGATAAGATTTTGAAGCGCGCGCTGGGTGTCGTCGTCTTTTGCCGCGAGCATAAGGCCCGAGGTATCGCGATCCAGGCGATGCACGATGCCGGGTCGGTCCTCACCCTGCACGGTGCCCAGATGGTCGATACCGCAGTGATAGACCAGGGCATTCGCGAGCGTACCGCTCTCATGACCATGCGCAGGATGGCACACCAGGCCGCGCTGCTTGGAGAGCACAATGAGATAATCGTCCTCATAGCGAATGTCGAGCGGGATGGCCTCGGGAATCACATCGGTGGGATCGTGCGGCTCGGGCAAATCGACCGAAATACGGTCGCCGGCTCGCACGGCGTACTTTTTGGACAGGCAGGTCTCGCCATTGACAGCGACGGCGCCGCCCTCGATCAGATGCGCACAGGCAGAACGCGTAGGACAGCCGTCATTGGCGCCCAGATAAGCGTCAAGACGCTGACCGGCGGCATCGTCGGCAACAAGAATATGGATGTCGGCCATTAGCGCTCGTTCCTTTCGCGAATTTTGCGGGCACGCTCCCCGCGTTGCTGGGCCTTGCGCTTGGCGCGGGCCTCGTCACGGGCGTTAAGCTCAGCGGTCGCGTCGACCTCACGGGCCGCGGGGCTCAAGAACATGTATCCGAAGAGGGCGAGCACGACGCCCAAGGTAATGCCGATATCGGCCACATTGAAGACGGGGAAGTCGATGAAGGTGGTGGCAATAAAATCGGTCACGAAGCCAAAGGCCAAACGATCGATAGCGTTGCCAATAGCACCGCCCGCAACCATCGCCATGCCCACGACCTCAAGATGGGCGAGCTGGGATGCACGGAGCAAGTACACGGCAATGGCGACAATGACCGCAAGCGCCAACACAGCGAAAGTGACGCCATGACCCTCGCCCATGCTAAAGGCGGCTCCGATATTGCGGACAAACATAAAGTCGATAACACCGGGGATAACGGTCACATGCAAAGCGTCGCCCACGGCACGAACCGCAAGCTTGGTCAGCTGGTCAACAAGCAACACAGCCAGCGCCACCCCACCAGCAACACCCAACCGCCAACGCAAAGGCGGCGTCATATCCCCAGCACGACCCAAATCAATCCCCTACCCTCAAGAACATCGAATTACGTTTAATACAAAGAACTATCTTATATTGCCATACGCAGAACGCACGACATATCCACCAACGCAAGCGAAATAACCAGCTAAAAACGAAAGCGACATTCCGAATAACGGAATGTCGCTTAATAGCTTTCGACTAAAAACGCAAGTCGAAAGAAAGCCTCTAGCTCCAGCAATGGAAACGCCGCGTTATCGTCACCAACAGCGAAAACGTCCCTAAGCGAGCAAGGTGACGTGAAAGAGGAGGGAAGCGTACTTTGGTACGCGACCGACGATTGAACGTCAGATTGCCGCTTAGGGGCGTTTGCAGCGTC
>CABVAO010000016.1 GCA_902496335.1 uncultured Collinsella sp. | reverse complement strand
CGAGCCGGAGAGCACTTAATGTGCTCTCCGTGCGAGTCAGGACTGTCCGAGCAGGCGACCTTATATATTTGCCCTCCCCGGGGCTCCTCGCCAGTACCCCTCAGCTAGTTCTTGAGCGAGTTCAGCGGTGCCGGGAAGCGTCCACCACGGTGGGCAAGCACGGTGCCGGCGTTGGGGTTCACCGGCATGATGGGCGCACGGCCAAACAGGCCGCCATACTCGACGCAGTCGCCCACGCCCTTACCGATGGCGGGAATCACGCGGACGGCCGTGGTCTTGTTGTTGATGACGCCGATGGCCATCTCGTCGGCGATGATGCCGGCGATGGTCTCGACCGGGGTGTCGCCGGGGATGGC
The DNA here is from genome assembly GCA_902496335.1 of uncultured Collinsella sp. Lineage (GTDB taxonomy): Bacteria > Actinomycetota > Coriobacteriia > Coriobacteriales > Coriobacteriaceae > Collinsella. Next base: position 36,004 of record CABVAO010000016.1, on the reverse strand, counting down.
GATCATGTCCAGGCCGACGGAGCACACACAGGTCATGGCCTCGAGCTTCTCGAGCGAAAGCGCGCCGGCTTCGACGGCGGCGATCATGCCGGCGTCCTCGGACACGGGGATAAAGGCGCCGGAGAGACCGCCCACGCTGGAGCTGGCCATGACGCCGCCCTTCTTGACGGCATCGTTGAGCATGGCGAGCGCACAGGTCGTGCCCGGGCCACCGCAGGTGCCCACGCCGATGATCTCGAGGATGCGCGCGACGGAGTCGCCGATGGCGGGTGTGGGAGCCAGCGACAGGTCGACAATGCCTTTCTCGACACCCAGACGGCGGGCTGCCTCACGGCTCATGAGCTCGCCGGCACGGGTGATCTTAAAGGCGGTCTGCTTAATCTTCTCGGCGACCTCCATCATCGAGGCGGAGTCGGGGAGCGTCTCCAAGGCAGCAGCCATAACGCCGGGGCCCGAGACGCCAACGTTGATGACGGCGTCGGCCTCGCCACCGCCGTGGACGGCGCCCGCCATAAACGGGGAGTCCTCGACCATGTTGGCAAAGCAGACAAACTTGGAGGCGCCAACGGAATCCTGGTCGGCCGTGAGCTTGGCGGCATCGATGATGGTCTGGGCGGCCATGAGCACGGCATCCATGTTGATACCGGCGCGCAGGCTGGCGACGTTGACGCTGGAGCAGACGCGGCTCGTGGTAGCGAGCGCCTGGGGGATGGACTGGATGACGCGGCGGTCGGCGTCGCCGATGCCCTTCTGGACGAGTGCGGAGAAGCCGCCCAGGTAGTCGATGCCGAGCGTCTCAGCCGCGCGGTCGAGGGCATGCGCGATGGGGGTGAGGTCCTCATCCTTGCAGCACGCGGCGATCTGCGCCACCGGGGTGACGGAAACGCGCTTGTTGACGATGGGGATACCGTACTCGCGCTCGAGGTTCTCGGCGGTCTCGACCAGATGCTCAGCCGTGTGCGTCACGTGGTCGTAGATCTTCGTGCACATGCGGTCGAGGTTCTCGTCACCGCAACCCATGAGCGAAACACCCATGGTGATGGTCCTGATGTCGAGGTTCTGCTCCTCAACCATGCCGCGGGTTTCCGCGATTTCTGCGGGCGTGATCGCCATCCTTGCGCTCCTATCTGCCAAAACGAGCATAGTCTTATCTATTCTAACGTGCCGCACGTGCCAAGTGGCGCATGCGGCATGTTTTGGTGCTCGGTTGTTTCCGTTGTGTTACTGCCCAAAGACCTCTTCGGCGATGCGAGCGCTTTCGGCGGCGTCCTTGGCGTAGTAGTCCGCGCCGATCTGCTTGGCGTATTCGGGGGTGAGTACGGCGCCGCCTACGATGATCTTGACGCCTGGCACCTCGGCATGAAGCAGCTTGATGGTCTCTTCCATGGCCACGACGGTGGTAGTCATAAGTGCCGAGAGGCCGACGAGTTTGATATCGCGCTCCTTGACGGTCTTGAGTACCTCTTGTGGGTCGACGTCGCGGCCTAGGTCAAAGACGGTGTAGCCGTAGTTATCGAGCAGCATCTTGACGATGTTCTTGCCAATATCGTGGATATCGCCCTTGACGGTGGCCACGCAGATCTTGCCCTTGTCGGCAATCTCGCCGGCGGGCATCAGGCGCTTGATGGTGTCGAAGCCCACGCGTGCGGCCTCGGCCGAGGCCATAAGCTGCGGCAAGAAGAACTTGCCCTGGTCAAAGAGGACGCCAACTTCGTCGAGGGCGGGGATAAAGTGATTGTTGATGAGGTCCATGGCGTCGTGGTCTGCCAGCAGACGCTCGGTCTCGGCAGCGATCTCGCCTTTGCGGCCCGAGACGACCATGCGACGAATCGGGTCGTCGTTGCCGTCGGTGCCGGCGGTGCCAGCAGCGGGCGCGGCGTCGGTCGATACCGCCTGGGCCGCTGCCGGGTTTGCGGCGATCTTATACGGATCGGTCCAGCCGGCGTAGCGCTCGATGTATCCGGTCGAGCCCTCGTCCTCAACGCTCAGGACGCGATAGCTGTAGACAGTATCCATAAAGCGCTTGGAGCCCGGGTTCATGATGGGGGCGTCCAGGCCCGCGCCAAAGGCGGCGGCCAAAAAGACCGAGCCCAGCAGCGGGCGGGCAGGCAGGCCAAAGCTGATGTTCGACACGCCGAGCGCGCATTTGACGCCCAGACGCTCCTTGCACAGGGACATGGCGCGCAGGATCTGCTCGGCTTGGCGTTGATTGGTCGAGGCGGTCATGACCAGGCAGTCGATGAGGATGCGGTCCGGGCCGATGCCGTAGCGGGCAGCCTCGGCCACGATGCGCTCGGCGATGGCGAAGCGGGCCTCGGCGGTATCGGGGATGCCGCCTTCGTCGAGCGTAAGGCCGACAACGTTGGTGCCGTAGTGGGCGACCAGCGGAAAGATCTCATCCATGATCTGCTGTTTGCCATTGACCGAGTTGATGATGGGCTTGCCGGCGTAGCGGCGCACGGCGGCCTCGACAGCGGCGGGATCGGTGGAGTCGATCTGCAGCGGCAGCAGCGTGGAGCCCTGGAGCTGTTCGGTCGCCTGTTGGATGATCTTGACCTCGTCGATCTCGGGCAGGCCGACGTTGACGTCCAGGATGTCGGCGCCCTGTTCCTGCTGGCTGATGCCCTGGCTCACGACGTAGTCCAGGTCGCCGTCGCGCAGGGCCTGCTGCAGGCGCTTTTTGCCGGTGGGGTTGATGCGCTCGCCGATGACGGCGATCTTGTGGCCGTCGCAGGGAAGGTCCACGACCGTTTGGGCGCTCGTGACCGACATGCTGGGCTTGCGGCGGCGCGGGCTGGGCGTGTGGTTGTCGATAAGCGTGCGTAAGGCCGCCATGTGCGCCGGCGTGGTGCCGCAGCAACCGCCCACGACGCTCACGCCGTCGGCGATCATGCCGGCGACGGCCTCGGCGTATTCGGGGGCCTGGATATCAAAGACGGTGTTGCCGTCGTCGTCCACATGGGGGAGTCCTGCATTGGCCTGCACCATAACGGGCTTGTCGGTAACGGTGAGCATACGTGCTGCGAGTCCTCGGAGCTCGGCCGGTCCCTGGCTGCAGTTGATGCCCAAAACGTCGGCGCCGATGGCATCGAGCGTGATGGCGGCGACCTCGGGGCTTGTTCCCAAGAAGGTGCGGCCGTCTTCCTCAAAGGTCATGGTGGCAAAGACGGGCAGGTCGGAGTTCTCGCGGCAGGCGAGGACCGCCGCCTTGATCTCGGCCAGGTCGGTCATAGTCTCGATAATAAAGAGGTCCACACCCGCGGCGACGCCGGCGCGCACTTCCTCGGCAAAGAGGTCATAGGCCTCGTCGAAGCTGAGGGTACCCAGGGGGCGAAGCAGGGCGCCGATGGGGCCGATATCGCCGGCGACGTAGTGGGCACCGGCCTCGCGGGCACAGGTGACGGCCGCGGCAAAGACGTCTGCCACGGTGGCGGCACCGTCGAGCTTGTGGGCATTGGCGCCAAAGGTGTTGGCGGTAATCACGTCGCAGCCAGCCTCGACGTACTGCCGCTGAATGTCGGTAATGACCTGGGGTTCCTCAAAGTTGAGCAGCTCGGGCAGGGCGCCCGCCTTCATGCCAGCGGCCTGCAACATGGTGCCCATGCCGCCGTCGAACAGCAGGTGTCCCGTGCCATCGATGGCCGCACGCAGGCGATCGTCCTTAATGCGCAGATCGTCGATCGTGCGCGTCTTGTATGCAGCGCCATTGCGGCGTGCGGCGTCAACAGGTGCCGCCAGCGCGGCACCGTCCAGATCATGAGTGATAAGTATGTTTGAGCTATTCGCCATGTGCATCCATTTCGTCTAGAGCCCACTGAGGAATTTCTATTTGAAGAGATTTGTCGGGCTCGATATCTTCGATTCGCTTGTTGTAGTGGGCAAGAAGCCGTGCGACATTTAATCGAATTAGGCCTCGCTTGTAGAACGATAACTCTTCAATATTGATGCCGATAAACGATTCGAGCGCGATAACCTGTACGCGATTGCCGAGTCCCTCACTTTCGAACAGTCCGTAAGCGAAGGAAACTTTATCGTGGGGGACAACGACGATGGGCCGAATGCCATTTCGAATGTTATCTCGGCATCGATCGGTCAATTTGGCCATTGGCGATACAGTCACATGAAATGCAGCATCATTGATTTGGAAATCGCCAGAACGGTCTGTCTGCTGGTCGGCGGCGTTTGAGTTGTCCTTTCCGATTTCTATGGTTGGAAATAACATCTCTAGTTTTGCACCTACCAGGTGCTGTGCGACGGTACCCGTTGGCTTATCGGACCGTAGGCTTGCTTCGGCTAGGATATCATCGACAATGACAGAAATTGGTTTTTGAAGATCGATTTCGACTTTGATTCTCTGCCGGTTAAAGAAATCGACCTGGATTCGCTCGACGAAGAAATTGGCGATTGCATTCGCAGCTTCAAGACGAGTGTCTTCGCAAGTGTCACTGGGTAGGGCAGAGTTGATAATTGTGGCAAGCTCAAGCGCCATCGGGAGTGTGCCGCGTGAGGTTCTGCCGCCCTCTGATGCGAAGGCACGCGTTTCCCCATGTCTGGCTAAAACTGTTTTGATGCATGCTCCACTTAGGCCTCGTACTTGGCTCCCCTTGTCCGATTGCACATAATCGTCGGTGAGCGGAAAACGGTTTTGCAACAGCTCGCTTATGCCTATGCCAACCGCCATGACGTTACGGTTGACGTTGCCTCGCTTGCTGCGCTTGGATTCGTACCAGAGTTCAATGGCATCCAAGATGTCTTTATCGGGCTCGCTCAAGGAGCAATTGGTCATTTCCATTATTGTCCACTCCGTTCCTTGAAGACATAAGCGCGGGTTTGACTGCATTTTTTATAAGCCAAGTGACAACTGGCACGGCAACTGCATCGCCGAATGCGTAGCGAATCTGAGCATCCGAGAAGCCGCTAAACTGACATGAGTCGGCACCTTGGAGACGGGCATATTCAGTTCCAGTCATCCAGCGAACTTCTATCTTTCCGTTTTCGCATATAACGACTGCCTGTCTTGATGAGCCGCCGCGAGCCGTTCTTAGACATCCGGCAATTTCTTCTTCACGGATTTCCCAGCGCACAACGCCCGATCGCGTGCGACGGTAAGCAGTGCGAACAATTCTTTCTTTGGCATTTAAGAAGCGCTGAAGGCGCTCTGCTTGATGCGGTGCAAGTGAGTCGATAAATGCTTGTACTTGGTTTTTGTTCCACCAACGCTTGTCGTTCTCGGGAATATTTTCAACAACCGTTGCAAGGCCCGTCATGCGAAGTGGACTTGGCTCGTTTAGGTGAGAGACGTGCGTAATGAGTGAAGGGTCGGAGTGAATCCAGGAGACCTTTTCAGGACGAAGCGAGGAATCGAGTCGGCTGTTGGGAAGAGGGTTTTTTAATCCGACGACAAACATGCGGGGGCGTGACTGGGGAAGCCAGTGCCGTGCATCGATAAAATAAGCGTCGCATGAATAGCCTAAACGATTAAATTCCTGGCAAACGAGTCTAAAGTCATCACTGTTATTAGACGTGGCAAGGCCGATGACATTTTCGAGAACAAGTGCCCGCGGGGCACGATCGCCCATTCCTTCGATGGCCTTAATAAAGCCAAAGAACGCACTGGACTCTTTGCCAGAGATAAGTCCCTCCCTGTTTCCCGCGAGAGATAAGTTTGTGCAAGGGCTTGACGCCCATGCGATGTCGGCTTGGGGTATTAAGTCGGGGTCGAGTGTGTGGACATCCTGCTCGACTAGATGCTCATCGCCCCAACACTGGCCGTACATGGCGCATTTAGTATGGTCTATGTCATTTGCCCAGATTGTTTTGATTCCGGCTTTTGCCATGCCGGCACGAGCCAAGCCAATGCCTGAAAAAAACTCAAGCGCGGTTAGTTGTGGCGAGAACTGCAGAATGTTGTGCATGTACTGGCTTTCAGATAGTTGTTATTTGGAATCTTATGGTACTTGTTTGTGAGGACATCCGCTTACATACGGATGAGATTCCCTCGATACCGTGCCATCAATTGACATTTTATTCAGAATGCGAATAGCAGGTGGTGTGGGCGGCGCGGAAGCGGCAGTGCTCGCGCATGCGGCAGATATTGCAGGTGGGGCGGCTTTGGGCGTCGTGGACCTCGCCGTCGAACAGGCCGATCACCGCGGTCACGCTTTTGGTGGGCATGAGCAGGCTGGTGGGCGTGACGGTCAGGCCGATAAGCCGCGTGGCGTTGAGCGCATTGACGATCGAGCGCTGGGCCGAGAGCGGGCAGTCGCCGTAGCCGGGGCTAAAGCGCCAGTTGCCGGCGAGCCCATGAACGGCGGCGTCCGTCTTGACCTGCTGGTCCATTTGCTCAACGGCGGCTTCCACGTAAGCGGAGCACGCGGCGTCGAGCACGGCGCCCTCCAGGGGATGTTGGGCTCCCGTGGTGCGCAGGCGACGCTCGGCGTCCATGCCGAGGGTGCATGCCATGAGCGCGGCAAAGCGGGCGTCTTTGAGATGTCGATAGATATCACGACCGCGCAGCTCAACGTTGGTGCCGACCAGACGGATGCAAGGCTTGCCCTGCTCGTCCACGCCCGTGGCATCGATGGCAAATACGCGGCGCACGCCACGGGGCTCAATGTCCAATTCCAGACGCTCGACCACAAGCTCAATACGCTGCGACAGCTCGGGCTCAATCTGCTGGCCGCCGTAACCCAGATACCGCAGCATCTCGGCACGGTCGACACGGGGATGGTGCGCAGCATCGACACGGTAAAGCGCCGGCGACGCAAGGTCGGCCGGCACTTCGACAGTGGTTGTATCGATGTGCGGTTTTTCCATTACCCCAGGCGCTCCATAATGGTCGCGGCGATCGCAGGACGGTTCATAGTGTACAGGTGCAGGCCGTCGGCGCCGTGCTCCTTGAGGTCGCAAAGCTGGCGGGCTGCATAATCTACACCAGCTGCCTGCAGGCTCTCGGGGTCGTTCTCGTACTTGGCGAGAATCTTGATGACGGGGGAGGGCAGCGACGCGCCGCACATAAAGACCATGCGGCTGATCTGCGACTTGCCCATAAACGGCATGATGCCCGCGGTAATGGGCACGGTGATGCCGGCCTTGTCGGCAAGCTCGCGAAAACGGTAGAAGCACTCGTTATCAAAAAAGAGCTGCGTCACAAAGAAGCTCGCGCCGGCGTCCTGTTTTTGCTTGAGGTATTCGACCGAGGCGTTGAGATCCTCACAGGCAATGTGGCCCTCGGGGTAGGCTGCGGCGCCCACGCAAAAGCCGGCGTCGACGAGCTCAGGGATGAGGTCGCGGGCGTAGGCGTAGTCCGAGGCGGGCTTGTCGTCCTCGGTCGCGCCGGCGGGAAGATCACCACGCAGGGCCAGCACATTTTCAACGCCGGCGGTGCGATACTCGTCGATCTTGGCGGCGATGTCGGCGTGGGTGCGGCCCACGCAGGTGAGGTGCGCTACCGAGGGCGTATCGAATTCGCTCGAAATCATATGCGCGATGGGGGCGGTGGTGGCACCGTTACCCGAGCCGCCGGCCGAACAGGTGACCGAGACAAAGCTCGGCGAAAGCTTGCACAGATTGCCTGCCACTTTGCGAGCCGTGTCGAGGGTCAGCTCGCCCTTGGGCGGGAACATCTCAAACGAAACGGGTGCGGTGCCCTGGGATGCTGCCTGCTTAAAAACCTCGTCGACGCGCATATCGTGCTCCTTTAGATACGTAATAGTGTGATGTGTTGTAAGGATTCTACAGCACCACTGTGCCACGACGGAGTTTCACTCGCTATTTGGGGATACCAATCGAAAATGCTTCGCTATCGGCATTTCCTATAACAGGGCGGTCAATGTAGGATGGGGCTATATTGAATGGTATCTGATGCGAAATACCAGTTAATAAAGCCCCGTCCCAAATTGACTACCCTTAAACCATGGGGAGAGGTCTGCAATTTATGCAGTTGATTGGCTGTTGAGGGTGGCAACGCCGCCTCGATAGGGTAACCTCATTGATTGGTTTCGCGACAGCAACATAACGGTAATGTCGCGGAAACACGGCGAGTCTAAGCTATGACTCGTTCGTTAGTAATCAACACCGCTTCTCACGCGGTGCCGATACGAAGGGAGTTCCGTATGGCCGAACTTACTGACCGCTTCGGGACCATGGTGTTCTCTGAGGAAGTCATGAAGGACTACCTCCCCAAGGACATTTGGAAGCGCCTTGCTGCAACCCTCGAGGGCGGTGAGCCGCTCGACCTGGATGTGGCCAACGCCGTTGCCCATGCCATGAAGGTCTGGGCCATCTCCAAGGGCGCGACGCACTACGCGCACTGGTTCCAGCCGCTTTCGGGCATTACTTCCGAGAAGCACGACAGCTTCCTGGAGCCCAACCACGACGGCACCGCCATTACCAAGTTTACGGGCAAGAACCTCATCCAGGGCGAGCCCGATGCCTCGAGCTTCCCCAACGGCGGCCTGCGTGCTACCTTCGAGGCCCGTGGCTACACCGCTTGGGACCCCACTAGCCCCGCCTTTATCAAGGACGATGTCCTGTGCATCCCCACGGCTTTCTGCTCCTACACGGGCGAGGCCCTGGACAAGAAGACCCCGCTGCTGCGTTCCATGACCGCGCTCTCGCGTGAGTCTAAGCGCGTTTTGGCGCTGTTCGGTAAGACCCCCAAGAAGGTCGTTCCTTCCGTGGGCGACGAGCAGGAGTACTTCCTGATCAAGAAGGACGCCTACCGCAAGCGCAAGGACCTGGTCATTACCGGCCGCACCCTCTTTGGTGCTGCTCCATGCAAGGGTCAGGAGCTCGAGGAGCACTACTTTGGCGCTATCCGCCCCACCGTCTCGGCCTACATGAAGGACTTGGACGATGAGCTGTGGGCGCTCGGCATTCCCGCCAAGACCAAGCACAACGAGGTCGCTCCCTGCCAGCATGAGCTCGCACCGGTCTATGGCGAGGTCAACGAGGCCATCGACCAGAATCTGGTCATGATGGAGAAGATGAAGCTCATCGCCTCCCGCCACGACTTGGTCTGCCTGCTGCACGAGAAGCCCTTTGAGGGCATCAATGGTTCGGGCAAGCACAACAACTGGTCGCTTGGCACCGAGTCCGAGAATCTGCTCGATCCGGGCGACACTCCGCTCGACAACCTGCAGTTCATCGTCTTCCTCACCGCGGTGATCGAGGCCGTCGATAACTATCAGGAGCTCCTGCGTGCCTCCGTTGCCTCGGCCGGTAACGACCATCGTCTGGGCGCCAATGAGGCCCCTCCGGCGATTATGTCCATCTTCCTGGGCGACCAGCTTACCGAGGTCGTCGAGAAGATCATCGATGGCAAGGCTTCCGTCCATGCCACGCGCGGCGTGCTCGACCTGGGCGCCGATACCCTGCCCAAGCTGATGCAGGACAACACCGACCGCAACCGCACCTCCCCGTTTGCCTTCACCGGCAACAAGTTCGAGTTCCGTGCCTGCGGCTCCGAGCAGAACGTCTCCGACTCCAACCTGGTGCTCGATGCCGCCGTGGCCAAGTCGCTCAAGTCCTTCGCCGACGCGCTTGAGGGTACGCCCGAGGATGAGTTCCAGGACGCCGCGCTCGAGTACTGCAAGAAGGTCCTGACCGACCACCAGCGCATCCTCTTCTCCGGCGATGGCTACTCCGACGAGTGGCCCGTCGAGGCCGAGAAGCGCGGCCTTGCCAACAACAAGACCACGGCCGACGCCCTGCCCGCCTTTGTTTCCGATAAGGCCATTGCGCTCTTTGAGGAGACGGGTGTCCTGACCAAGGCCGAGGCCCAGTGCCGCTACGACTGCAAGCTCGAGAAGTACAACAAGCTCATGAACATCGAGGCTACCACGATGGTTCGCGAGGCGCGTCGTACCTATCGCCCGGTCATTACCGCCTATGCCACCAAGGTCGCTAAGGGCCTTGAGACTATTCGTGCCGCCGGTGCCGAGGCCGCCATGCAGTGCGAGCAGAACACGCTCAACAAGCTCTGCAACGGTATCACCACCATCAACGACTCCATCAAGGCGCTCGACGCCGTGCATCAGAAGGCTGAGGCCCTCGATGGCCAGGAGCAGGCCAACGTGTACGCGCACGAGGTCGTTCCCGCTATGGATGCGCTGCGTGCCGCCGTGGACGCCATGGAGGAGATCGTGGCAGCCGACTACTGGCCGGTCCCGACCTACGACGACATTCTGTTCTACGTGTAACAGACACGTTTGATTTTGCGTGCGAAGGGGTCTCGCCTGTGCGAGGCCCCTTCTTTTTATGTCGCTCGGACCTGCTTTGAACTTGCAACCGAGCAAGCGTTTCGCGCGGGGCATCTTAAAAGTTGTAACCTGTTTTGGCATGCGGACGTTTCGGGCGTTTGTTCGTAAAGGGGAGGATTATCCGATGAAGGTATTCGATATCGTGTTTAGCCCGACCGGCGGAACGGAAAAGGCGTCTGGCTACATTGCCAATACGTTGGAAGGGGAAACCGTTGCTGTAGATCTGACCGATAGCGGGCTTGGTTTTCGCACGGTTGCGATGACAAAAGAGGATGTTGCCGTGATCGCGGTGCCCTCGTATGGCGGGCGAGTCCCGGCTGTGGCCGCGGAGCGTTTGGGTATGATGCGGGGAAACGGTGCGCAGGCGGTTCTGGTTTGTGCTTACGGAAACCGCGCGTATGAGGACACGCTGGTCGAGCTTGAAGACGCGGCAAAGGGCGCGGGCTTTCGGGTGATCGCGGCGGTTTCAGCCATCGCCGAGCATTCTATTGTTCGCCAGTTTGCCGCCGGCCGACCAGACCGACAGGACGCTGCGCAGCTCGCTGGGTTTGCGAATCAGATTCAGCAAAAGATATCTGCAGGTGATGCTTCTGAGCCGGCAATTCCGGGCAATCGTCCCTATAAGAAGACAGGGGGCACCGGTATGGTGCCCAAGGCCACAAAAGAGTGCACCGCTTGCGGGGCTTGTGCCGCAGCGTGCCCTGTTGGCGCTATCGATAAAGACGATCCCAAGCGGGTGGACAAAAAGGCCTGCATTTCCTGCATGCGCTGCGTTGCCGTATGTCCGCGGGGCGCTCGCGCGGTAAATCCCGTCATGCTCTCTGCGGCTACCAAGATGTTGAGCAAAGCCTGCTCTGAGCGAAAAGAATGCGAGCTGTTCATCTAGCGCAAGGGCATTGAGTGCTTTTCGTTTTATAACGGCAAAAAGAACGAACCCGTCGGACCTTACATCCGGCGGGTTCGTACATTTTAAAGTTGGTGCCCCCAGTGGGATGTCCGCGTGCGGCTGGCGCCGCCCGCTTCCGCTGTGTCGCTCCGCTCCTTGCGTGCTGCGCTGGAAAACGCTCCGCGTTTCCTCAGCTCCGCACCCTGCCGGGTTCGAATCCCGGCACATGAATAGCAAAAAGCCCGTTACCGCAAGGGCAACGGGCTTCTCAGTTTAAATGGTGCCCCCAGCGGGATTCGAACCCGCGATATCCACCTTGAAAGGGTGGCGTCCTTGGCCGCTAGACGATGGGGACAGCGGGAAAGAGTATAGCAGACTTTTTTGCCGGCGCGTATATCGTTGGTAAACTGGAAAACCACCACACAGGAGCCGACTCTCTATCCCGATCTTCAAACATCTCAACCTGTAACATCTGGGCGGGCAAATCGGCTCTATGTGTTACAGATCGAGACAAACGGCGGGCATCGGGACGAACATCTCATTCTGTAACAGTAAGACGACTTTTAACGGTCTAAATGTTACAGATTGAGACAAACTGCCGTGGCAGATCAAAATCGCCACAAAGGTGCCTGTCCCCTTTGTGGCGGTGGGGCGTTAGGGGAGGAGCTTCATCGCGGCGTCGTGGGCGGCGTGCTCGTAGGTGTCGTCGAGGGGTTTGAGCGGCAGCAGGGCGGCGGCCTGTGCGTCGCCACGGCGCTCGAGGGCGTGGGCGATGAGCCAGTCGGCGAACTCGGGGTTCTTGGGCAGTGCCGGTCCGTGTAGGTACGTGCCGATGACGCCCTTGTAGATGAGGCCCTCAAAGCCATCGTCGCCGTTGTTGCCGGTGCCCGTGACAACGGACGTTCCGAGCGGCGTGGCCTCTGCATCGAGCAGGGTGCGGCCGCCGTGGTTCTCAAATCCCACAAAGGGCTCGGGTGCCAGGTCGGTCTTGACGGCGACGTTGCCGATCAGGCGGTCGGAGCCGCGCACAGTCTCGGCGGCAATGACGCCCAGGCCCTCGATGCGATTCTCGCCCATATAGTACGAACGGCCGAGCAGCTGATAGCTGCCGCAGATAGCAAGCAGCGATCCGCCATCCTCAACATAGGCCGCGACCTTGTCTTTTTGAGCGAACAGTTCGTGTGCCACGGCCAGCTGGTCGCGGTCGGAGCCACCGCCTATCATGACGATGTCGGCGTCGGTGAGATCGAGCGTCTCGCCCATGCGGACCTCGTCCACGCGCGCGGGAATGCCGCGCCAGGCGCAGCGGCGCTCGAGGGCAATGACGTTGCCGCCGTCGCCATAGAGGTTGAGGGCATCGGGATACAGGTAGACGATGCGCAGCGGGCGCGAAAGCTCGACCGGCGCAATATCGGTGGGGACAGCGCTGCCATTGGCGCGTGTTACGGCGTGGGAGGTGACCGAGCTCGCATCGGCGCCCTTAAGCTCGTCGAGCTCCTTGACCAGTGGTGGGAAGGCCGTGTAGTTGGCGACGGCGTAGAAAGTATCGCCAGCCTCCTCGTCTGCCACGGCGCCGATCGCCTGCTCGATATTCGAGATGATGGCGGCGTCGATGCCGGCGTACTTCAGGCGTACCTGCATATCGTGCGCGCGCGTACCTCCGACAAAGGCGACAAGCCCTGGGGTATCGGCGATGCGCTCGAAGTCGACGTCGTAGATCCACGAGACATCGTGACCGTCGGCGTCGTTGTCGTTCAGGAAGAAGGCACAGAGCCTGCCGCCTGCTGTTTTAATGGACTGGATCTGGCGATCGAAGCCCACGGGATTTTTGGCCAGGTTTGCCTCGACGGTACGGCCGGCGATCTCCCAGCGGCCCATGCGTCCGCCGGCGGGGACATAGGCATCGAGCGTGGGCTGCAGATGCGCCGCGTCTACGCCCAGCTCGCGCGCCGCAAAGAAGGCGGCGGCAACGTTGTAGACCATGTACAGGCCGTTGTAGCGCGTGGCGATGTGCGTTGTGGGTGCGTCGGTATCGGGTCCAAAGTTCAGGTCAAAGCCGTAGCCGTTGCAGGTGAGCTCAACGTCCGTCACGCGACGGAGCAGCGCGGGACGACTCCAGCCGCACGAAGGACAATGATAGGCTCCGAGCTGGCCGTACTGCACATAGTCGTACTCCAGCGGCGCGTTGCACTGCGAGCAAAAACGCGAGTCACTAATGCGATCGGACTCGGTGCCCGTGGCGCCGTCGATGCCAAAGGCGATGCTCATGTTGGGGACGCGCGCGGCGATCGAGGCGCACAGCGGATCGTCGGCGTTATAGATGAGCGTCGTTGCCGGCGAAAGCTCCAGTGCGTGGGCGATGACGTCCTGGGTGTGGTCGATCTCGCCGTAGCGGTCCAGCTGGTCGCGGAACAGGTTGAGCAGCACAAAGTAGGTCGGCTTGAGCTTGGGCAGGACGCGCACCGTGTAGAGCTCGTCGCACTCAAAGACGCCTACGCGCTTGCCGCTGCCGGCACGCTTAAGATCGCTGCGGCTCTCGAGCAGTGCACCCACCACGCCCGGCTCCATGTTGTTTCCGGCGCGGTTGCATACCACGGTGGCGCCGCTAGCGGCAACGGCGTCGGCGATGAGGTTGGAGGTGGTGGTCTTGCCGTTGGTGCCGGTGATCACCACGCTGCGGTCGACAAGGTCCGCGAGGTCGCTTAGCAGCTCGGGGTCGATTTTCATGGCGATGCGGCCGGGGAGTACGCCGCCCTGGCGCTTAAGGACGGAGCGCAATCCCCAGCGGGCGATATCGCTCGAGGTGCAGGCAAGAGATGAGCGGAGGTTCATGAAGCCGTTCCTAACATAGATGACATGGTCGGGGCGATCGCGTCGCTAAAAGCCGTAGCGGCGCGCAAATTCCTGGGCAAGCTGCGATACGTCTTCGCAAGCGTTGGCCCAGGGGGCAAAGTCGGGAGTATCCGAGATGATGCCGTCGGCCTCCCAAACTGCCTGATGCGAAAGGTCCCAGGGGTCGTGCGGTTCGGGCCGGCAGGGAAGGTACGGCGTCTGATACATGGGGTTCAGCAAAAAGAACGCGCCGCCCTCGCAGCGGTTGGCAAACTCGCGCAGCGCGCGTGTCGCCGGGCGCATCTTGTTCGTTTTGAACAGCAAGATCGTGCGGGCGAGCAGGTACCAGGGGGAGTTCTCGAGGGCATCGGCCCCCATCTGCTCCTCGAGCTGGTGGGCCAGGGCAAAAAAGCCGTCCTCGTCTTCCAGGCGAGCGAGGGCGAGTAGCACGGTGCCTGCAGCTCGGGTGGGATAGCCTTCCGCCTTAAGAATACGGCGAGAATAGTTGGCGGCAGCACGGTAGCGAGCGCTTGCCATGCACAGCTGCGAGATGGCCTCGAGCGTGTGGAGCCACCCGATAAGAGCCGGCTCGCTTACGGTGAGATCGGCCGCCGTCACGCCGTCCGTCAAAACCTTGTTGGCCCAGTAGTGTGGGGCCTCCATGTCGAACCCGGGCACGCTTTGCTGCAGGTAATCGGCCGTGGTCGCCTCGAGTTTCATCAGGTCGCCCAGGCAGGCGTCGACGGGCGTGTCCGCCAAAATGATGGCGAGCAGCTGCGCATCGAGGACATACGCATCGACGCGGACGATCTTGAGCAACTCATCGCGCATATCGTCGAACAGGCGGTTGCGCGTCTGCTCAAACTCCTCGTCGCTGCCCATGTCCTCGATGCGATGGAGTTCGTCGAGCAGGTGGCGGTGGACGCCAGCATAGGACAATAGCGCCTGGGCATGCTCGGTCTGCGCATACTTATGAGGGTTGACGCTCACGTCGTTATGGACAAGCTCGCGTGCTGCATCGGTGAGTTCGGGGTGCGACGCAACGTAGGCGCGCTCCAGGTAGGCGGGGATGTAGACGCTCGGATCCATTAGAGGTCTCCTCCCTTAAACGGCAAGCCCTGCTCGGCCGCCCGCAGGATGCGCTCGTCGATCTGGGAACGCACGATATCGTTGGTGGCGACCCAGGCGGCAAAGCTGGCGTTGTCGGGGGCGCCCAGGCCCTCCTGCAGTACCGGCGTCGCCTCGGACAGCGCAAGGACAAGCTCGTCGGTGGAGCCCACACCTACGTTGACGCGGGCATAGACGCCATCGGGAAACTCGGTTTGGAAGTAGAGTGCCTCGGCTGCGTGCGGGCACGAGCGTGCGAGGATGCACAAGTAGTGCTCGGCGCTCTCGTAGTCTAGCTCTCGCCAGGCAGCGCTCATCAGCGCGATGAGCGTCCACGGGTCCAAGTCGCGCTCCGCGTCCTTGGGACGACGGCGCAGCGGCGTGTTGGCAAGATAGGGGACGGAGTGGGCAGAGCGAAAGCGTTTGAGCTCCTCGGCGGGGTATTCGAGCTTTGCCATGGCGAGCATCGCGGTGTGGCGGACGCCGGCCGGATCGTTGGGGGCAAAGTCGAGGCTGCGGTTTGCGGCTTCGAGCGACATGCGGTAGCGGCCGCTAATGAGGGCGCGCGACGCAAGGGCGGCAAGCCAGCGCAGGTAGGGACGGCGGGTCAGGTCGCCTGCGGCCTCACGCTCGTAGGGGTCCTGCGCCGAGGCGATCTTGAGCGCCAGGTCGTGCTCGACTTCATCGCACTTGGATGCCAAGTACTGTACGTATTCCTCGTTGGAGCTGGCGGTGAGCGCCGTCAGCATGCGCTGGGCATCCCAGTTGGCCGGATCGAGTGCGGCTGCCTCGCGAAGCATGTTCTCGGCAGCTGCCTCTTCTTGCTCGGCTTGGGCATCGTCAGGGATAAAGGGAATGCGGTAGTCGACAGCCTCGACCACCTTGGCAATGAGATGCCCGGCGCGGTCGCGGTCGTGCACGATGAGCGGTGCGGGGTTACGGGTGAATTGTTCCATCAGACGCTCTACGGCGGCACCGTCGGTGAGCGGGATATTGTCGCGGCGCAAGGCCTCAAGAACGAGGCGATGGCAATCCTCTTGAATGGGATCGAATGCCATGGGGCCTCCTTTGCTGCGGTTAGGGTTCAAATGTCTCTATATAAGGTTCTAGTTTACCCGCATGTGGAACACCGGGGGTGCCGCACTTGGACTTGCACCTTTGCACCACGAAGACGGATGTCGCACAAATGTCGGCACCTTGGACGACTGAGTGGTATCACGGTGCCGCAAACGGTCGATTTTTGGCGGCGAACGGTGCATATTTTGGAAGGGCACCGTCCTTCCCGGGATATGTAGTCAACCTTGATAAAACGTTTGCCCAGCTTGGGAGTATGAATGCCGCACAAGGGTTTTCAGGGATAGAAAAAACGTTTCATCATTGGCGGCTTTAGGTGAATAACTGACCAACCAGAACGGTAAAATAGTGTTTGTCTGAGCATTGAGACGTTTAGACATCGCGCATTGTCATCGCCGGCAACGCGCAAAACGGTCCTAACGGAGCCAATCGGGTGCTCCGTTATATACGCAAGTCTAAGAGGGGCTTGTTTAGGAGGCACAGTATGGGACGTTTTACCAATCCTCGCGATCTGTACTTTGGTGAGGGCGCTCGCCACGAGGTGAAGAACCTCAAGGGCAAGAAGGCCATCATCGTTTCTGGCGGCAGCTCTATGCGCCGCGGCGGGTTCCTGCAGGACGTTGAGGCCGACCTCAAAGAGGCCGGCATGGAGGTCAAGCTGTTCGAGGGCGTCGAGTCCGATCCCTCCATCGAGACCGTCATGAAGGGCGCAGCCGCTATGCGCGACTTCGAGCCCGACTGGATCGTTGCTATCGGTGGCGGTTCGCCCATCGATGCCGCTAAGGCCATGTGGGTCTTCTACGAGTATCCCGAGGAGTCCTTCGACAACATTATCCAGCCGTTCAGCTTCCCCGAGCTGCGTCAGAAGGCTCACTTCTGCGCCATTTCCTCTACCTCCGGCACCGCTACCGAGGTCACCGCATTCTCCGTCATCACGGATTACGAAAAGGGCATCAAGTACCCGCTGGCCGACTTCAACATCACCCCTGATGTCGCCATCGTCGACCCCGAGCTCACCTACACCATGCCCGCCAAGCTGTGCGCTCATACCGGCATGGACGCTCTGACCCACTGCATGGAGGCCTACGTTTCCACCTGCGCCTCTATGTTCACCGACGCCAACGCTCTGCACGGCATCCGCGAGATCGTCGAGTGGCTGCCCAAGTCCTATGCTGGCGACCATGAGGCCCGTCAGCACATGCACGAGGCTCAGTGCATCGCCGGTATCGCCTTCTCCTCGGGCCTGCTCGGCATCGTTCACTCTATGGCTCACAAGACCGGTGCAGCCTTTGAGAACGGTCACATCATCCACGGTGCCGCTAACGCCATGTACCTGGGCAAGGTCATCCAGTGGAACTCCAAGGACCCGCGTGCTGCCGAGCGTTACGCTTACGTGGCCAAGGAGATCCTGCACCTTCCCGGCGAGACCAACGAGGAGCTCATCGCTGCGCTCGTCCAGAAGATTCGCGACCTCAACGACCAGCTCAACATTCCGCAGTCCATCAAGGATTACGCGAATGGTGGCGTGAAGGTCGACGCCGAGAACCCGCAGATGGTTTCCGAGGAGGAGTTCCTCGCCAAGCTGCCCGAGATCGCCGCGAACGCCGAGACCGACGCCTGCACGCCGGAGAACCCGCGTGAGACCAAGGCCGCCGACTTCGAGAAGATCCTCAAGGCCTGCTACTACGACACCGACATCGATTTCTAATCGACTCTTGTTATCGTAACGAGGGGCTCCGCACGTATCCGTACGGAGCCCCTTTCTTTTTATTATTAGAGAATGGGATAAAAATGGCTGCAATTTTCAATAGCCCCAGCAAGTACATCCAGGGCCCGGACGAGCTTGCAAAGCTCGGCTCCTATGTCGAGCCGCTCGGCGCTAAGGCCCTCGTCATCGTGACGCCTTCGGGCAAGAAGCGCGTCGGTGCCAAGATCGAGGGCGGCTTTGCCGAGGCCAAGGCCGAGCTGCTGTTTGAGGACTTTAACGGCGAGTGCTCCAAGGGCGAGGTTGATCGCCTGGTCGCGCTCGCCCGCGACAACGGTTGCGACATCATCGTCGGCGTCGGTGGCGGCAAGATCCTCGACACCGCAAAGGCCGTTGCCTACTACCTGGAGTCCCCGGTCATCATTTGCCCCACCATCGCTTCGACCGATGCTCCGTGCTCTGCTCTTTCGGTGCTCTACACCGACGACGGCCAGTTCGATAAATATCTCTTCCTTAAGGCAAACCCCAATATTGTCCTGATGGATACGACGGTTATCGCGGCGAGCCCGGTGCGCCTGACGGTTTCCGGTATGGGCGATGCGCTCGCAACCTACTTTGAGGCCCAGGCGACGCATGATGCCGATGGTGGCACTTGCGCCGGCGGCAAGGGCGGCATGGCCGGCCTGGCGCTCGCTAAGCTCTGCTACGAGACGCTTATGGCCGATGGCGTCAAGGCCAAAGTTGCGCTGGAGAAGGGCGCGCTGACGCCTGCCGTCGAGCACATCATCGAGGCCAACACGCTGCTCTCCGGTATTGGCTTTGAGAGCTCGGGCCTTGCTGCTGCTCATGCCATCCACAATGGCCTGACGATGCTGCCCGAGTGCCACGGCATGTATCACGGCGAGAAGGTCGCCTTTGGCACCATCGTCCAACTGGTACTCGAGGATGCTCCGACTGAGAAGCTTGAGGAAGTCTTGGGCTTCTGCATTGAGCTGGGCCTGCCGGTCACGATGAAGGAGCTTGGCGTTACCGAGCTTACGCGCGAGCAGGCCATGATTGTTGCCGAGGCCGCCTGCGCGCCCGATGACACCATGTGCAACATGCCGTTTGAGGTGACGCCTGAGATGGTCGCCAACGCCATCCTGGGTGCCGACGCGCTGGGTCATTATTACCTCATGGATGAGTAAATCAAGCTAAGGAAGGGGCAAAGCCGGCAGATGACTTTGCCCCTTTTTGCTATGGTGCAAAGTGACCTGTCACCAATGCACAAGTTGGTGCAGGGGGCGGGTTACTTTGCACCAATTGTTATTGATGAAAGGGCGGATTTTCGTATGGCGCTTCCCATGGTTTATGGCGGCCCCGGCCGGTATGTTCAGGGGCCGGGCGAACTTTCGCGTCAGGGCAGGTATCTGTCATGGTTGGGCTGCGCTGCCTATGTCTTGTTTGACCAGGGCACCGAGGATCGGCTGTGCAGGCAGATCGTCGATGGATTTCTGGATGAAGATCTAAGCGAGCCGTTCTTTAAGATTTATGACGGTCCGTGTACGGAAGAGGCCGTTGTCGAAATGGCTAAGGAAGCCCGGGCCGAGTATTGCGACATGGTGGTGGGCATTGGCGGCGGCAAGATGCTCGATATCGCCAAGGCCGTTGCGTTTTATGCCGAGTTGCCGTTGTGCGTATGCCCCACGGCGGC
This sequence comes from uncultured Collinsella sp., assembly GCA_902496335.1. Taxonomy (GTDB): domain Bacteria; phylum Actinomycetota; class Coriobacteriia; order Coriobacteriales; family Coriobacteriaceae; genus Collinsella. The sequence goes on along the minus strand of CABVAO010000016.1, from coordinate 16,445 downwards.
CTCAATGGACGGTCCGTGCAGCGCGATTTCGGTGCTATATCACGAGGATGGGTCGTTCGACCGCTACCTGATGCTCGAGAAGAATCCAGATCTGGTCGTGGTCGATACCAACGTGGTCGCGGCAGCCCCGCATCGTATGACGGTCGCTGGCATGGGCGACGCGCTGGCAACGTACTTCGAGGCGCGTTCGTGCGCCGCGGCGCACGGCACCAATGAGCACGGTGGCGAGCCGGGACACTTGGCTCTGGTCGCGGCTCGCGCCTGCTATGACACACTCATGGAGTGCGGCGTCGCTGCCAAGCGCGACCTCAAAAAGGGCCGTACATCGCCGGCGGTTGAGCGTCTGATCGAGTGCAATATTTTGCTCTCGGGCGTCGGCTTTGAGAGCGGTGGCTTGGCGTTGGCGCATGCCATCGCCAATGGTCTGACGATTCTGCCCGAGTGCAAGGCCATGCATGGTGAAACAGTAGCATTTGGCCTGGTGGTGCAGCTGCGCCTGGAGCGTGCGCCCGAGCTTAATCAGGTGCTCGAGTTTTGCCAACGCGTCGGTCTGCCGACGACGCTCGAGGAGCTGGGCCTTGGCGAGATTTCCGATGCCGATCTGCAGAGTGTTGCGGACGCAACTTTTAAGAACGAGCGCAATATGGCTAACGAACAGGCCAAGGTGACCAAACAAAAGCTCTTGCAGCTCATGCGCGAGGCATAGCTTGGCGCATGATCGACCTTGTGCGATCGAGGCGGCGATAGGCCATAGGCTATTTGCCTCAAAGGTGCTCCGCGTGTAATTTGCCCGAGGCGTGGGCCGATGGCGTATCATTATCTCTTGCTTGTTTGCACTGCTCAGGGAGGGGCCGCGCATGGCGCAGGAACACGATCTGTTTGATGACATTATCGAGATCAGCAAGGGTTTCGACTTTCTTAAAAACCCGCTTGGCGGTGTGACCGATGCACTCGATCCGTCGGCGCCTCAATGGAATCCTGCTGACTACAAGGAGCGCCCGCGCGGCAACACCATTCCGTGCCTGACCTGCAAAAACGAAAAGAGCGGCTGCACCGCGTGCATGGACGTGTGCCCGGTCAACGCTATCGAGGTCGAGGAAGACTCCATCGAGATCCTCGACTCCTGTCGCAAGTGCGGCCTGTGCGCCGCTGCCTGTCCGACCGAGGCGATCATCTCGCCGCGCCTGGCGCCCAAAAACGTCTACGACGACATTGTCTCGGCGGCTACGAGCCACGAGACCGCCTACGTCACCTGCACGCGTGCCCTTAAGCGCATGCCGCGCGAGAACGAAGTCGTCGTTGCCTGCGTGGGCGATATTACGGCCGAGACCTGGTTCTCGGTACTGGCAGACTATCCCAACGTGAGTGTGTACCTGCCGTTGGGCGTGTGCGATAAATGCCGCAACACCGGCGGTGAGGACATTCTGGGCGAGGCGATTGCGAAGGCCGAAGAGTGGTCTGGCACGGGTATGGGCCTGGAGGTCGATCCCAAAAGCCTCAAATGCCATAAGCGCCGCGAGTACGAGCGCAAGGAGTACATGGAAAAGATCGCCCGCACCACGGGCCTGACGGTGACCAAGCTCAATCCGGCGACGGCGGCGCTGGCCTCGGTGACGCAGAAGCTCAAGGCCCATCGCCATCAGATTACCCAGCTGGAGCGCACGCTCAACACCATGTGCGGCACCACGACGACCAAGCGTCGCCGTTCGCTCACGCACGGGCGGCAGCTGGTGCTCTCGACGCTGCAGAACCACCCCGAGCTTGCCCAGAATATGCAGGTGAGCACACCGGAGTGCGATTTTGACAAGTGCACGTCGTGCGGCGAGTGCGTCAACGTGTGCCCCACGTTTGCCTGCGATTTGGTGGGAAGCGGTCGCTTTGCACTGGAGTCCACGTATTGCCTAGGTTGCGGAGCTTGCGTCAAGGTGTGCCCCGATCATGCGCTCAAGCTGGTCGAGCACGATGCGTCCAATCTGGTCGTTGTCGACCCCGAGGCCGAGGAAAAGGCCGCTCAGAAGGCCAAGGCCCACGAGGAGGCCGAGAAGGTCAAGGCCGAAGCAAAGGCCAAGCTTGACAAGATGCTCGACCAGGTGGAAAAGCTCGCGGACTAGTCAGCGAGCTCCATCTCTGCTTCATTTGCGCCGCCGCGGTGTCCGGATTCGCCCGGATGCTGCGGCGGCGCTATACTTATGCAGTTTGAAGTACCTGTACCAAAAGGAGCTGTCGTGTCCCTTTCCATCGGTATCGTGGGCCTGCCCAACGTGGGCAAGTCGACGCTGTTCACCGCGCTTACCAAAAAGACCGGCCTTGCCGCCAACTACCCGTTTGCCACGATCGACCCCAACGTGGGTATCGTCGATGTGCCCGATAGCCGCCTGCAAAAGCTTGCCGACATCGTCAACCCGGGCCGCATTGTGCCGGCTACGGTCGAGTTCGTCGACATCGCAGGTCTGGTGAAGGGCGCTAACGAGGGCGAGGGCCTGGGCAACCAGTTCCTGGCCAACATTCGCGAGACCGACGCCATCTGCGAGGTCGTGCGCTACTTTAAGGACCCCAACGTTATGCGCGAGGTGGGCCGCACGGGCGAGTTCGTCGACCCCGCCGGTGACGCCGACACCATCATGACCGAGCTTATCCTGGCCGACATGGGCACGCTCGAGAAGCAGCTGCCTAAGCTCGAGAAGGAGGCCAAGCGCGACAAGGAGCTCATGCCCAAGTTTGAGGTCGCCAAGCGCCTGCTCGACTGGCTCAACGAGGGTAAGCGCGCCGCGTCCATGGAGATGACCGACGAGGAGCGCGCCGCCGCCAAGGGCCTGTTCCTGCTCACCATGAAGCCCATCCTGTATGTGGCCAACGTAGACGAGGACATGCTCAACGAGGACCTGGCGCCCATCGATGGCGTCAAGCCACTGCCGATCTGCGCCAAGATCGAGGCCGAGCTTTCCGAGCTCGATCCCGAGGATGCGGCCGACTACCTGGAGAGCCTGGGCCTGAAGCAGCCCGGTCTGGACGTGCTTGCGCAGGCTGCCTACAAGCTGCTTGGCCTGCAGTCGTTCTTTACGGCTGGCGAGATGGAGGTCAAGGCCTGGACGGTTCGCCAGGGCGCGACCGCCCCGCAGGCCGCCGGCGTCATCCACACCGACTTTGAGCGTGGCTTTATTAAGGCCGAGGTCATTGGCTATGATGACTACATCGAGCTCGGCGGCGAGCAGGGCGCCAAGGCCGCCGGCAAGTTGCGCATTGAGGGCAAGGACTATGTCATGGCCGATGGCGACGTCGTGCACTTCCGCTTTAACGTGTAAGGGCGACGCATATGTTCAAATACGGCAAAAAAGCTGGCTACATGGGCATCGCGCTGCTGGTGCTTGCGGTGCTTCCGCTGGTGGTCGCAGCGTTTGTTATCCCCAACATTGGTCCCGAGGTGGCAACGAAGTTTAACGCAGCCGGCGAGGTGACGCGCTGGGGCAAGAGCTACGAGTTGCTGGCACTGCCAGTGCTCAACCTGCTGCTGAGCGTGGCGACGTACTTTACGGCGGGACGCCAGGCAAAGAACAATGAGGACTCTGCCGCCATGGCGCGCATCGTGTGCGAACGCTACCTGCGCAACGGTTGCATCACGGGTGTGTTCCTCAACGTGATCAACGTTTACTTTATGTACTCGGCGATTACTGGAACGGGCTTTGGCTTTGGTTTCTAGCTTGTCCTTTTAGGCAACGAGCCTGCATGCATATTCAATGGCTGCTGCGAGGCCGCCGCTCGATCGTGGTTTAAAGACCATGTCGGCGGCGGCCTCGTTTTCGTATCCGGTGCCGCGAAGGGCGAGTGCGGTACCGGCTTCCAGGAGAAGGGGCAGACCGCATTGGCTGGTTGCGATTACGGCAGCCTGATTGAGCGAGCAGCTGTGCGCTTGGCATTGGATGGCAAGTTCACCTTGCGCCGGACAAGGGACCAAAACGGCGGCGACGCGACTTGATAGCAATGCAAATGCCGTGCGCTCATCGGGCGAAAGGCATTCTGCTTCAACGACGACGAGCTTGGGTGGTGCGCTGTTTGTGCGAAGCGTGGTTCGGTACGTGCGGACCGAAGAACCCGACATAGAAAACTCCTGTGTATTCGGCAAAACGTAAACTATAGTTTACGTTTATGTTCGGCCCCATTTCAAACTCGTCTGCATGGACGAACGTGCGAAACAGATTCTTGGCAGGCGGGTCGAAGAGACACGCAGAGACCTTGGTATCTCCAAGGTTGATTTTTGTGTGGCGACAGGAATCAGCCGACCCTATCTCGACCGAATCGAAGACGGGACGGCAAATTTCACACTCAAGGTTCTATTTAAGATCGCGCCCGCGCTCGGCATGACGGTATCTGAGCTTCTCGAGGGTATTGAATAGAGGACGCCTATTGACCGGTGGTTACGCCATCGGGATGCGGTCGTGGTTGACTTGGCTGTAGAACAGGCGCTGGATCTCGGCGGCATCGCGTGACTGGCCGAGTGCCCACATGGTCTTGGCCACGAGCGTCTCGGTGGTCATGTCGTCGCCGCGCAGAATGCCCGGATGATCGGCGTAAGCACGGCCGACCTCATAAACGCCCAGATCGAGGCCCTCTTCGGGGACCTGCGTGGTCATAACGACAGTGCGGCCCGAATCGACCCAGCGGAAAATTGCCTCTTGGAATGACTCGCCCGACTCACCAAACTCGGGGATACCGCCAATGCCAAAGGTCTCCAGAATCACGGCGTCGTAGCTATCGGCAAGGGCGTCGAGGATGCCCGGGTTTACGCCGGGCGTAAGCTTGAGTACAAATACGCGCGGGTCGATGCTGTCGTAGAAACGCACCGGGTTTTCGCCTTGATGCGTGCCGTGAAGCCCGTTGCGCACGATGCGGTCGTTGCGGATATAGGCGATGGGCGGATAGTTGACGCTAATGAACGCGTTAAAGCTCATGGTGCGCTGTTTGCGGGCGCGCGTGCCGGCAATGGCTACGCCGCCAAACACGATTGAGACGTCGTGCGAGTGCTCGTCGAGCGCATAGAGCAGGCTCTGGTACAGGTTGAGCTTGGCGTCGGTAAAAGGATTGCCCATGGGCTTTTGCGATCCGGTGAGCACGATGGGCTTGGGGCTGTCCTGAATCAGGTAGGAAAGCGCTGCCGCGGTATAGCTCATGGTGTCGGTACCGTGCAGAATCACGAAGCCGTCGTGGTCGGCATAACCCTCGACGACGACGTCGCGGATACGCATCCAGTCACTGGGGCGCATATTGGTGCTGTCGATGTTCATCGGCTGCACCACGTCGAGCTCGCAGAGGCCCGAGATCTCGGGGACGCTCTGGGCGAGCTCCTCACCGGTCAGGGCGGGGGAGAGGCCGTTGCCGTCCTCGGTCGATGCGATGGTGCCGCCCGTGGCGATGAGAAGGATGCGCTTCATGCTGGTATTCCTATCGTATTTGCCGCCGCAGAGGCGGAGTCGTTCGGCAGTATTGTGGCACAGGGCGTCCAATGTTCAAACGTATTACATCATCTGTAACGCTTGGTAATACTTCAATTGTCGTCAAATAGGGGCCCAGGTCGTGCGTTTGCCGTGCGCTGATGGCTGCGAGGGGCGAGAAACCCCATATAACGTGTACACTATGGAGGTTATTTTCGTTCATTCACGCGGGTGGGCACCGGCTCCCCGCCAACAAGAGGGGGAACCATGGATCAAAAGGCTTCCGCAAAGGTCCTCGTACTCGACTTTGGTGCGCAGTACGGTCAGCTCATTGCCCGTCGCGTCCGCGACCTCAACGTGTATTCCGAGATCGTTCCCTGCGACATCTCGGCCGACGAGATTCGCGAGATGAACGCCTCTGCGCTCATCCTTTCCGGCGGCCCGGCTTCCGTGTATGCCGAGGACGCTCCGTCCATCGATCCCGCCATCTTTGACCTGGGCCTTCCCGTCCTGGGCTTTTGCTACGGCCATCAGATCACGGCCGTGACGCTCGGCGGCAAGGTCGGCCACTCCGAGGTGGGCGAGTACGGCCGCGCCACCATTACGCGTACGGCCGGCGCCAAGCTCTTTAACTCCACGCCCATGGAGCAGACCGTGTGGATGAGCCACCGCGACGCCGTTTCCGAGGTGCCCGAGGGCTTTACCGTTACCGCCAGCACCGACGTGTGTCCGGTTGCCGCCATGGAGTGCGTCGAGCGCAAGATTTTCACCACGCAGTTCCACCCCGAGGTCAAGCACTCCGAGTACGGTCAGCAGCTGCTGAGCAACTTCCTGTTTGAGATCTGCGGCCTGGAGCCCAACTGGAGCATGGACAACCTGGTCGAGACCATGACGGCCGAGTTCCGCGAGAAGGTCGGTGACGACCGCGTGATTCTGGCCCTGTCCGGCGGCGTCGACTCCTCCGTCGTGGCTGCGCTGGGCGCCCGCGCCGTGGGCAAGCAGATGACCTGCGTGTTCATCAACCACGGTCTGCTGCGCAAGGGCGAGCCCGAGCAGGTGGAGGAGGTCTTCACCAAGCAGTTCGATGTCGACTTTATCCACGTCCACGCCGAGGACCGTTATGCCGAGCTTCTGGCCGGTGTGACCGAGCCCGAGGAGAAGCGCCGCATCATCGGCACGCAGTTCTGGAAAGAGTTCTTCGCCGTGGCGCAGCAGCTCGAGACCGATGGCAAGCCGGTCAAGTACCTGGCTCAGGGCACCATCTACCCCGACATCATCGAGTCCGGCGCTCGCAAGACGGGCGGCAAGACGGCCACCATCAAGAGCCACCACAACCTGATCCCGTTCCCCGAGGGCGTGCACTTCGACCTTATTGAGCCGCTCGACCACTTCTTTAAGGACGAGGTCCGCGCGCTTGGTCTGGCGCTCGGACTGCCGGGTCACATCGTGTTCCGCCAGCCTTTCCCGGGCCCGGGTCTTGCCATCCGCATCATCGGCGCGGTCGACAAGGAGAAGCTCGAGATCCTCAAGAACGCTGACGCCATCGTGCGCGAGGAGCTCGACGCCTACAACCAGCGTCTGTTTGAGCAGACCGGCGAGCGCAACTCCGAGCACAGCTGCTGGCAGTACTTCGCGGTCCTGCCCGACATCAAGTCCGTGGGCGTTATGGGCGACGAGCGCACTTATCAGCGCCCGATTATCCTGCGTGCCGTCGAGTCCAGCGATGCCATGACCGCCGACTGGGCCAAGCTGCCCTACGACGTGCTGGCCCGCATCTCCGGCCGCATCGTTGCCGAGGTCCCCGGTGCCAACCGCGTGTGCTACGACATCACGTCCAAGCCGCCCGCGACCATCGAGTGGGAGTAAACGATATTCGTTGATTTCAAGCCTCTGACCTGCGAAAACAGGTCGGGGGCTTCTTATTTTGCAACCTCTGTGCAACCTTTGCGGTTTCGCGCCCCGTGAACAGGGGACGTAGCACTGTTCACGTCTGGGCCCATGTCGGCACCGATCAATGCCCGCGCTGCTTCTGCTTGCGCTTCAGCTTCCGCTGCTCGAAGCACGTCGCCCGGGGTTCCTCGCCAGAGGGGAACTGACCGTTCCTTGCGAAACCGCGAGACCAGCTATATCCGCTTGCTGCGGGCTTGCTTGAGCCAGTTCCTCTTGAAAGAGCCTATACCTCCGAAGAACTTGTTGTACGTCTCACCGTTCTCCTTGGCTTCGCACTTGACCAAGGCAAGTTCGATGGTGCAGAGGTAATCCGCCACTTGCTCGAGGCAGTAGTCGGTCATCGAGGTCTTGCGGCGTCGGACGACCCCTTTTGAGAGGACCTTGCCCACCGAGCCGTCTCGCCCACGGAACAGAAGGAGCGCATCCTCGCGACCTTCGGCGACCTGTGCTGCGAGATGGAGGGCTGCACCATCGCGCAGGGCCCTTTCCAAAGCGAAGTGTCGAGCCGAAGTGTTGAGCGTCGGCCCTGAATGTTCAATGGCCGTTGTTTTCTGCCCCTCAAGTGGTGAACTTCTCCTCGGGGCTGTTGATTCCCCCACGCGCCCCCTTCCGTTCTCTGTGTTCCCCTTATACTCCTTGTACAAGGAGGTAAGAAGTCATGGACAAGACCGCACAGGACAGCTTGGCAAAGAAGCCCGTCGACATGAGGGACAGGATTCTCGAGCATCTCGAGGCCCTCACCTCTGCCGTCTCGCTCGACGACCTTGCCCGTCTGTCCACCTCCGACATCGCCGAGACGCTCATCATCTCCAGGAGTCTGGCGAGCCAGTACCTCAACGACCTTGTTCGCGCCGGCCTTGTGGTTAAGGTGGCGGGCAGGCCTGTCCGTTATTTTCATCGCCGCGCGTTCCAGAAGCGTTTTCAGGTAAAGCTCTCTGCAAGCGAGTACGCCTCGCTCGCCGACCTCATCCAGGCGACGGGAATCGCCGATCACCGTGACTTCGCGCGTGCCGTGGGCTTTGACCTGAGCCTCAGCTCCGTTGTCGAGCAGTGCAAGGCTGCGGTTCAGTACCCTCCGTTCGGCCTGCCCATCCTCTTGAGCGGCGGCGTGGGTGTCGGCAAGTCTTTCCTTTCTCGTCTTGTGTACGAGTACGGCAAGAACCAGGGCTTGCTGTCCCGCGACTCCTCCTATGTGCGCATCGACTGCGCCGGGGTCCCGGACGCCGCCTCGTTCAACGGGCTTCTTGACGAGTCGATCGCGAAATCGCGCGGGGGTGTGGTTTTTGTCAACGGCATCGAGGCACTCTCTCCCTCTGCGATGGAGCACTGCCTTGCGACGGCCCTCGGGCTCGATGCCTCCCAGGATGCGCCGCGCGCTCGCCTCGTTCTTTCGACGACGCTTTCCGCCGATGACCTGAAGGTTTCCTCGGCCTACAGCAAAATGCCCATCTGTGCCCGCGTCCCCTCACTCAAGGAGCGGACCCCCGAGGAGCGCGAGGATCTCATCTTGAGCTTCCTGCGCAGCGAGGGGTGCCGAATCGGTTCTGATGTGAAGATTAGCCGCGGCGCATACCGTTGCCTCGTGAACGCGGACTTTTCCGATAACATCGCCGGCTTGCGCGCCTGCGTGACGAACTGCTGCGCCAAAGCGTTCCTCAATCGCGAGGGCGACTACGTCGTCGTTCGCCCGTATCTTCTTCCCAGCGGGCTCCTCTCCTCCGCGCAGATCGATCAACAGCCCGACGATGGCGTTCTGATCGACGCGTCCCTGGATGCCGCCGAGAGCACAGGGCCGGTCGAGCAGGCGCTCGATGCCCTGTGCTCTCTCGATGAGCGATTCTGCGCCGGGGAGCTCTCTGTCTCCGAGCTCGTCTCGCAAGCTGTCTCCGCTGTGCGCGGCGTTGAGGATCACTTGATCTTCGGCCGCGGCGTTACCTCCTCGAGGTCGCGCGCCTTTGAGCGCATCGTGGGCGCGGTCCTTGCCGACGCAGGCTCTTCTTATGGCATCGAGCTTTCGAGGAAGGTCGCTTTTCTGCTGGCCCAGGAGATTTGCCTGCAGTTGTGGCCGGGCATCGGCCTGGCTAAGCGAAAGTCTGCCTGTGCGGAGCAAATCTCCCATCTCCTCGGTGCCGTGACCTCCGAATTACCGTTTGCCTCGAGCGTCTCCGATCAGGTCGCCGCAGACGTGGAAGGGGCGCTGGGAATCTCGCTCGATCACTTCACGAAGACGCTTCTGACGCTGTGCGTCGCATCGGAGTCTCGCGACGCGAAGGCCCTTCGAACGCTCTGCGTCATCTTGTCCCACGGCTACTCAACGGCGACGAGCATCGCCGACGCGGCGAACCGTATGCTCGGCATGCATGTGTACGAGGCGGTCGACATGCCCTACGACCAGCAGCTGAAGGACATCGTCGGTCCGCTCCAGCGCCTCGTCGACCGCCATTCCTACTGCACCGGGGTCGTGTTCCTCGTCGACATGGGCTCCTTGGAGGAGGCCTATAAGGCCCTCGAGAACGTTACCGACTCCACTATCGGCGTGGTGAACAACGTCTCTACCGGTCTTGCGCTCGAGATCGGGGTCGGGCTGCTCGGCGGCAAGTCCATCGCCGAGGTTCTTGGCGATGCGACCGCCGCGTGCGTGACGCACTGCAAGGTGATCGAGCGCATCAACCGTGAGGACGCCATCGTCTTCTGCTCCGAGTCCGGGGTCGACGCCGCGGAGAGGATACGCCAGCTCGTCTCGCAGAGCCTCCCGCGCACCATAGGCGCGCGCCTGCTCACGAGGCCCTTCAAGCAGCTCGTCGCGAACGGGTCGAACGACGCCGTTTTCTCCGAGCACCGCGTCTGCGCCGTCATCGGCACGGGAGACCCCGGGGTCGCCTCCATCCCCTTCGTCGCCCTCGAGGACATCATGTCGACGGCGTCCGCCTCTAAGGTCGATGCCGTGTTCGGCAGGTGGCTTGACGCTTCCGAGCTCTCTTCTTTCCACGAGAAGCTGCTCTCGAACATGACGCTGCAGAACGTCATCCGCTCCATCACCATCCTCGACCCAGAGCGGCTATTCCACGAGATCGAGAGCGCCGTGCACGAGCTTCAGCGCAGGACAGGCGAGAAGATCGGCAGCAACGCCATCATTGGGCTCTACGTCCACCTCTGCTGTCTCGTCGAGCGCCTTGTTACCAGAAACCCCATTGAGACCTACGTTGGCCAGGACCGCTTCGAGGAGGAGCGTGCCGATTTCATCGAGTCCTTCAGGCAGAGCTTCTCGAGCATCTCGACGCGCTATCGCGTAGAGGTTCCCGTAAGCGAGATCGCATATGTCTTCGACTACATAAGCGTGAGCGCCGCCCCGGCGCGAGAAGAGCGCCTCGGCTCCTCGGACCTCCTGCTCGACGAGTGACCTTCCCCGCGCCGCCGCAAGCTGACTGCGCGTCCTCAATAATCCGATAACCCCTTGCCCGGTGCGAATCCGGATAGCGCCGAGGCAGTACCGAACGTAAAACTTCATTTGATAGGAGCAAACATGAGTGTTGTTATGGCACGAATCGACAATCGCCTGCTTCACGGCATCATCGTGACGCAGTGGGCCCCGGTGTCGGGCGCAACCCGAGTCATGGTCATCGACGACAAGGTCGCCGGCGACGAGGTCCTGAAGTCCACCATGAGGATGGCGCGCCCCGCGGGCATGGCCGTCTCGATCATCTCCGAGGAGACCGCGCTCAAGAACTTCGCGGCGGGCAAGTACGACCGCGAGAAGGTCTTCGTCATCACGAAAGAGCCCGAGACGATGCTTCACCTGGTCGAGTCGGGCATCGAGTTCCCGTCGCTGATCGTCGGTGGCTCGCTCGTCAAGGAGGACGGCATCCAGCTCACCCAGCGCGCCTACGCCTCCGCGGAGAACGTCCAGAGCTACAAGGCGCTCATCGCCCGCGGTGTCAAGGTGACGGCCCAGTTCGTGCCCGCCGACAAGCCCGTCTCCGTCGCAGACCTCATCTAAGGAGGGAACATGGTCAACTTCACTATCCTGCAGGTGGTCCTTCTGACCCTGCTGGCCTTCATCAAGCACGTCGATTACTACGGCATCCCGATGATCTTCGTCAACTACGCCGTCTTCTGGGGCCTCATCACCGGCGTCGTCATGGGTGACTGGAAGACCGGCCTCGCCATCGGCGGCACTATCCAGCTCATGCAGCTCGGCGTCGCGGGCTTCGGCGGCTCTTCGATCCCCGACTACGGCACGATGGCCATCATCGCCACCGCCTACGGCGTGACCCTGGGCTCGGACACGGGCCTCGCTATCGGCCTGCCGGTCGGCATGCTCGGCATCCAGCTCGACGTCATTGCCAAGATCCTCAACGGCTTCGTCGTGGAGAAGTCCCAGAAGCTCTGCAACGAGGGCAAGTTCAAGCAGATGAACGCCATCCTGTGGGTCTGCCCCGCGCTCTTCGGCCTGTGCGCCGCCCTGCCCGTCTTTGTTTCCGTGACGCTCGGCCAGCCCGCCGTCAACTGGCTCCTCGAGGTCATGCCCCAGTGGTTCCTCTCCGGCCTCACCCTCGCCGGCAAGATGCTCCCGGCCGTCGGCATCGCCATGCTGCTTCGCTACATGCCCACCGGCAAGTACTTCCAGTACCTGCTCGTCGGCTTCTTCCTCTCGGCCTTCCTGAACGTGCCCATCATCGGCGCCGCCATCGTCGGCGTTGCCCTCGCGATCGCGTTCTACCAGCGTGCCGAGAGGGACACCGAGCTCGCCGCCCACGCTTCCGCAGACGCCTTCATCGGAGAGGATGAGTAACCATGGAAAACGAGAACATCACCGCCGTCGCCGAGGGCAAGCCCTCCGGCTACAAGGTCACCAAGAAGGATCTGCGCAACGCGAACTGGCGCTGGCTCATGAGCGTGTGCACCTTCAACTACCAGACCCAGCAGGGCGCCTCAGTCGCCTACGCCCTCTCGCCGGTCCTGAGGAAGATCTACACGAACGACGAGGACTATAAGCAAGCACTCAACAACCACTTCCGCTACTACAATACCCAGCCTTGGCTCGCCGCCATCATCCTTGGCGCCTGCGTGGCCATGGAGGAACGCGACGGCCTAGCGGCGGCGGACGCCGTCCAAGACCTGAAGATCGGCACCATGGGACCGCTCGCCGGCGTCGGCGACTCCCTGCTCATGACCATGATCCCGACCATCATGGGCTCCATCGCCGCCTACATGGCCATCGAGGGCAACCCCGTGGGAGCCGGCATCTGGTTCGCGCTCATCCTGGCCATCTTCTGGGTCCGCATGCACGCCCTCGAGTTCGGCTACAAGCAGGGCGTGAAGCTCGTCACCGACTTCAGCGAGAAGCTTCCCAACCTCACTGCCGCCGCCTCCGTGCTCGGCCTCACCGTGGTCGGCTGCCTCATCGCCTCGGTCATCGGCGTCACCTGCCCGATTAGCTTCAGCTTCGGCGACGTCTCGATGGAGATTCAGCCGCTGCTCGACAAGATCCTGCCTGCCATGATCCCCGCCGCCATCACAGGAAGCGCGTATTACCTTCTTACCAAGAAGAACGCGAGCATGACGGCCCTCATCCTCGTGGTGATCGTCCTCGCGATGGTCGCCTCCGCCGCCGGCATCCTTGCCTAGCTTCGACCCAAGAGATTGGTGAATCAATGAGAAAGATAGTTGTGGCGAGCCATTCCCTTCTCGCCCAGGGCTTCAAGGACACCCTCGAGTTCCTTACGGGTAAGAGCGACGCCATCAACGCCGTGTGCGCCTACGTGAACGACAACGGCGAGGGGCTCGACGCGGCGGTCGAGGCGGCGCTTTCGGGCACTGACGAGGTCGTCGTCCTCACCGACGCGCTCGGCGGCAGCGTGAACCAGCGCTTCTCCCGCTTCGCCTCCGACCGGATCCACGTGATCGCGGGTGTCAACCTCCCGCTCGCCATGACGGTCGCGCTCGCGCGCCCCGACGAGAAACTCGACTTCGACGCCCTCGTCGACGAGGCGCGCCAGCAGATCGTCTACGTGAACGGTGCCAGTTCCGCCGAGTGCGAAGACGACGAATAGAGGAGGTCGACGATGAGAGAGTTCCTTAAGGACGTGTGGATGCACGGCGGTGAGGAAAGCCGCGCCATCACCCCCGAGAACATCACGGGCGAGAAGGGCCGCGCCGCCATGTCGGCCAGCCACCTCGGCGTCGGCCGCAAGGGCTCGTGCTGCGTGCCCCTTGAGTCCGGCGAGACCATCACGCTCGCGGACATCGAGGGCCCCGGCATCATCCGCCACATCTGGATGACCGTCCCCGACAAGACCGCCGCCGGCAGCTTCGTCATGCGCGACCTCGTACTGCGCTTCTACTGGGACGACGAGGAGACCCCCTCGGTCGAGTGCCCTGTCGGCGACTTCTTCTGCAACGGCTTCGGTGAGCGCGCCATCGTCAACTCGATGCCCATCTGCGTGAACCCGACGGGCGGCATGAACTGCTACTTCGAGATGCCTTTCAGGAAGCACGCCAAGGTCACGCTTACGAGCGAGCACCCCGGGTTCATTAAGTACATCTTCTACACGTTCAACTACGCGCTCACCGACGTGCCGGACGACGCCATGTACTTCCACGCCCGTTTTAACCGCGAGCGCAGCACCCGCAGGGGCGTCGACTACACCGTGCTCGACGGCGTGCGCGGTAAGGGCTACTACGTCGGCACCTACATGGCCCTGTGCGCCCTGGAGCGCTATTGGTGGGGCGAGGGCGAGATGAAGTTCTTCCTCGACGGCGACGAGGAGTTCCCTACGGTCACCTCGACGGGAGCCGAGGACTACTTCGGCGGTGCCTGGGCCTTCCTCGACAGGCCGCCCCACGCGCTGCCCGAGGCGCAGTGCTTCAACACGCTGTTCGCCGGCTACCCGTACCGCTCGACGCGCGACGCCACGCGCGACCGCTTCAGCGCGGGCAAGCCGAACCCGAACCCGATGCTCGCGACCAACGACGACGCGCTGCCCAGGCACGGCCTCTACAGGTGGCACCTTCCCGACCCGATCTCGTTCAAGGAGGACCTGCGCGTGACGTTCCAGGACCTCGGCAACGACGACATCAAGCTCTACGAGCGCGAGGACGACATCTCCACCGTCGCCTACTGGTACCAAAGCGAGCCGCACGCCGTGCTCGCCCCGTTTGCCGCAAGGCAGGACCGCGTGCCCAGGTAGGGTCGCCTCGAAACAAGCCAACGTTATGGGCGCCCGCGGTTGACCATGACTGCGGGCGTCCCTTTGTAAGGAGGATCACATGAGCGAAAAGCAAATGAGGCTCGGCGCCCTCGAGGCCGGCGGGACCAAGATGGTCTGTGCCGTGGTGTCCGGCGACGGCGAGGTCCTCGACCGTATGGAGACCCCGACGCTTACGCCCGCCGAGACCGTCCCGCAGATGATCGAGTGGTTCACCGCCCGCGATGTGGACGCGTTGGGCATCGGCGCCTTCGGCCCGACCTGCGTCGACCCCAACGACGAGCGCTACGGCTCCATCCTCCAGACGCCCAAGCTCGCGTGGCGAGGCCATGGTCTTCGCGCCGCGTTCGCCGACGCCCTCGGGATTCCGGTGGCCTACGACACGGACGTGAACGTTGCCTGCCTCGGCGAAGTGGTCTTCGGCTGCTGCAAGGGGCTCGAGGACGCCGTCTACGTGACCATCGGCACCGGCGTGGGCGCGGGCGTCATGTGCGCGGGCAGGCTCCTTCACGGCATGCTGCACCCCGAGGCCGGCCACATGCTGGTAAGGACCCGTCCCACCGAGGAGGGACGCTGCGTCTGCCCGAGCCACGCGAGCTGTCTCGAGGGCCTCGCCTCCGGCCCCGCCATTGCCGCGCGCTGGGGAAAGCCCGCGGCCGAGCTCGCGGACAACGATGAGGTGTGGGCGCTCGAGGGGGATTATCTGGGGCAGATGTGCGCGAACCTCGTGCTCATGTACTCGCCTCGCCGCATCGTCCTCGGCGGCGGCGTGATGCACCAGGAGCAGCTCTACGGCATCGTCCGCAAGAAGACCCTCGAATATCTGGGTGGCTACATCCAGACCGCCGAGCTTAAGGACATGGAGAGCTACATCTGCGCCCCGGGCTGCGGCGGCGACCAGGGAATCCTCGGCGCGGCCGAGCTGGCAAGAAGGGCGCTCGCGTAACCTGCGCTCTCTCCGCCATACGACGCGTTAAGAAAAGACGAGCGCTTCTTGCCAATTGAGCGGCAAGAAGTGCCCGTCTTTTGCATTTTTGTCTCTCAAAATCTTATTTTCACGATTTGCATTTTCATCCCGTTGTCACCGACCCTTGCGAGAAACCGGAAAAAGCCGCTGACAGAAGGGTCCCTCAAATCGTTGTAGCCCAGCATATAGCCGCGACTTGTGACCTGCAGACGGCTGTCCCACGTGCCGATTTCCTTGGCGGCATCCGAAACCGCAAAATATGCCCCAACATCCTTGATTTTTGCAGTCTTAAGCCATGTTTTTGCGATCATCTTTACTGCCGTCCGATTGGCAGCATCAAAGACCAGCACACCGCCGGGGAAAGCGTCCGCCATTCCCCGCACCAGTTCCCGGACCTGCTGGGTCAGAAAGTAATAGAACACCCCGGAGGCAAAGAGCACCGCCCCGCCGGAGGCATCGATTTTGCCAAACCATGCGGTGTCTTTCAGATCGCAGGGGATATTTTGTTCTCGATCCTCGACGGGCAGCAGCTGCTGCCGCAAGGCAATCACATCCGGGAAGTCCAGATTGTAGATCTTGCATCTACCGTTGTCGCAGGTTCTGCCGGTGTTGTCCAGCCCACAGCCCAGATTGACCACCGCCGCATTGGGGTGGCCTTTCAGGTAATCCCGCACCTCGAAAGCAAGATCACCCTGCCGCATGGCCACCTCCAGCGCACCAAAGCGCTGCATCAGGCTGCGGGAGTTTTTCTCTGCCTCTGAAAAGTCGTAGTCGATCTGGTCGAGCAGGCGAACCGCTGTTTCATCCCTGTAAAGGTTCGGGTACAGCTCCGTACACAGCTTCCGGGAATACAGCGGGAGGATCAGCGTCTCCTGCACGGTGTTTTTCTCGATT
>CABVAO010000015.1 GCA_902496335.1 uncultured Collinsella sp. | reverse complement strand
CCCACCGCATCGCGGGCGCGGTCACCGCGCGCGAGCAGCATGCCCAGCGCCGGTACCAGCGGAAACAGGGTAAGGAAATACAGTAGCGTCATACCATCACTCCCCCATGCAAAAACGCTGCAATTGTTTAACGTTATAGCTCAATTGATGAGTAGCGGCAGCGGGTTTTCGGTCAACTGGGGAGTTTTAGGCGTACGGGGCAAGGAGTCTGTCCGCTTTGGAGTAGAGGGGCGGCAAGAAAAATGCGCCCCTGTGGGCGCACCATCCCGTTCGCTATTCCGCCTTTTTAACGCGCGGCTTGCGACCGCGCGGCTTATCGACCAGTGCGGACTCACCGCTCTCGCGGTACTGACGGCACCAAGCCTTGACCGAAGACTCGCTGGGAATCTTGTGCTTGATCATGGCCTCGCGAACCGTCAAGCCGTTTTCCAGACGGTCCTTAACCACAGCGAGCTTTACGTCGTACGAATAGGTGTGATGATGCGAACCGGCATTGAGAACGGCGTCGGCACCGCCCACGGCATACGCGCGGGCCCACTGACGAGCCGTGGCCTGGGGAATGCCAAGCTCCGCGGCGAGAGCGCGATGACCGACCCCCTCTTGGAGGATCTCGACGGCGCGCTGTCTAACCTCGGGCGCATGCGTGCGAGTCCTAGTTGCTTCCGACATACCTGCCACTTCTTAGCCTTAGCCGTTAATCCGCTTTCTTACGTGCAAGTTAGATAGTAGCATTTTACTGTTTGCTCAAAGCAGTTAATTAAAATAGACGCGGCGTTATCTGGGCATTTGGCACCAAATTACGACATTTCTTTATCGATTATTTACGCTGGTAGCTGACTCGCAGCTAATCGTCATTCGCTTGTCAACAAAATTGGCATCTCTTTATGTCCTTTGGTATAGAGGATATAGTTATTAACCCCTCCCCCAATAATTTTGAGTGATCTGCAAGGCAGTAGACGTCCTCACTCCTCATGATTACCGCGCATTGCCATCCACCGGAGCAAAACAAAAAGGGCGGGACCTGCTGCGCTTGCAGGCCCCGCACCGGTTGACACCCGACGGGACACAGCCGGGCGAGACGGATCCGTGCTACCGCCCCGCCTGGCCGCGAAGTTAACTACAGCTCGTTGGCCGCGTGATATGCCGTGCGAATGGCGCTCGCGATGTCGGCGGTGCGCTCGCCCGAGCAGTCTCCCACGCAGGTCACGGGCACCGTCACGCCATCCAGGTCAAACGCGTTGGCCTTGGAGCCCACGGCCATCACCACGTAATCGCAGGCGATCTTCACCGGCTCCTCGGCGCCGTCCTCGGTGGTGCGAACAGCCTCCACGCCCTCGTCGGTAATGGCGGTCAGGCGGGTCTTCACGTGCTGCTCCACGTTGTGCTCTGCAAAGTCGCTCATAATCAGCGGCAGAATGGTCTCGGACTCGCCCGCGGCAATCTTGTCGAGCATCTCCACGATCGCCACCTCGCAGCCGTGCTGCAGCAGGTACTCGGCAGTCTCGGTGCCCACCAGGCCACCGCCAATGACGGCGACGCGGCCGCTGAGCTCCACCTTGCCGGCCAGCACGTCCCAGCTCGAGACGACCTTCTCCGAATCGGCACCCGGAACGGGGATGACCACGTCGTGTGCGCCCACGGCCACAATCGCAGCGTCGGCGGCGTTGAGGTCCTCAGCGGTAGCGGCATGGTTGAGCTCGACCTTCACGCCCAGGCCGGGCAGAATCTTCTCGTAGTACTCGACCGAGCGCATGATCTCGTCCTTGCGCGGAGGCGCGGCCGCCAGCACAATCTGGCCGCCCAGATGATCGCTCGCCTCGTAGACGGTCACGTCGTAGCCGCGCTTGGCCGCCACGCGCGCGGCCTCCAGGCCGGCGATGCCGCCGCCCACCACGGCGATCTTCTTGTCGCCCTCGCCCGGCTTAATGGCGATGGTCGCCTCGTCACCGTTCTCGGCATTGAGCACGCACGAGATGTACTTGCGGTTTTGAATCGCGTCGACGCAGCCCTTGTTGCAGTTGAGGCACTCGCGGATGGGCTCACCCGTGGCGGCCTTCAGCGCAATGTCGGGGTCGCACATGAGCGATCGGCCATAGGCGATGATGTCAGCCGAGCCATCCTCCAGGATCTTCTCGCCGGCCTCGACCGAGACAACGCGGCCGACGATGGCCACCGGCACGGAGACCAGAGCCTTGACGCGCTCGGCCACGGGCAGCGTCCAGTTGTAGGGCATGGCGCCCATGGGCGGAATGGTGTCGCCCATGTTGCCGGTGTGGTTGGCCTGTGCAACCTGGATCATGTCGATGCCCGCGCCCTCGAGCAGCTTGGCAAACTCGCAGGCCTCGTCGGGCTGCAGGCCGCCCTTGCCGCGCGGCGTGCCGTCGGGGTTCTCCATGATCACGGGGAGCTTGTACTCCACCATCAGCTGCGGCGCGGCCTCCTTAATGGCGGCGACGACCTCCAGCGCGTAGCGAACGCGGTTCTCGAACGAACCACCGTACTCGTCGGTGCGCTGGTTGAGGATGGCCGAGCACAGCGAACCCACCAGACGATCGCCGTGGACCTCGATGGCGTCGATGCCGGCCTGCTGCGCACGGGCGGCCGAGGCAGCGATGGCCTCCTTGATCTGGGTGAGCTGCTCTACGCTCGCCTCGTTCACAAAGTGCTGCATGTCGTGGTGCAACTTGGCGTATGCCTGCTTGCGGATCTCGTTGGACTCGGCCATCTTGGCGGCAAAGGTCTCCTCGTCGCCGGCGGCCTTGGCCTCCTGCGCGGCCTTGGCAGCGACCATGGATCCCATGACCATGCGACCGACACCGGGCACGTCGTACTCGGGGTGGAACAGCTGCAGCGCGACCTTGGCGCCGTGCTTGTGGACGACGTCGGCCAGCGCCTTAAACGTGGGGATCTGGGCGTCGGTTGCCAGCTTGGGCGTGGGGCTTGCGGTCATGACGGGAGCGACGTCGCCGATGACGATGTAGCTCACGCCGCCACGGGCCAGGCGCTCGTAAAAAGCCAGGCTGCGCTTGCCAATGGAGCCGTCGCGCTCCTCGTAGCCGGTGGTCAGCGGCGGGAACATAATGCGGTTCTTGAGCTCAAGGGGGCCAACCGTAATGGGCTGGAGCAGCTTGGATGCAGGTGTGGTCATGGACATTCCTCTCTTGTAGGCGCGGCGGCGATGATGCCGCGTAGTTGTCTAGAGGATATGGCATGGGAATACAGCAGCGCAACGGAAATCGGCGAATATCAGGTGGCGGCTGGTGGATGGGGATGGGCGGGGCGGCCCGTCGGTTTATCTCAATCTGTAACAGTTACGCGACAAAACCGGGTCTTACTGTTACAGATCGAGACATTCCTCTCGGCTCATCCTCAACAATCTAGATCTGTAACAGCTAGGCCCACTTTTGGCCCCTATCTGTTACAGATCGAGACAAACCAAACCCGCCTGCTAGAAAATCTAAATCTGTAACAGTTACTCGGCAAAATCCGTCCCTCGTGTTACAGATTTAGACAAACACGACCCAACCCACCGGTATATCTCAACCTGTAACACCTAGCCGCCCAAATCGGGTCTAGATGTTACAGATCGAGATTTTGTTTGAGAGGCCGAGAATTGGACCGAAAACACGGTCCCGCAATAACAAAAAAGCTCGCCGGCTAGGCCGACGAGCTGCAAGTTCTTGGTCGCGGGGGCAGGATTTGAACCTACGACCTCCGGGTTATGAGCCCGGCGAGCTACCAGACTGCTCCACCCCGCAATGTCTGGGCGCCTCATGTGCGCAAGAAAGAATATTACGCGGGAGTTCGGTAAACGGCAAGGAAAATCTCGTAGAGCATAATTCCTTCATATTTAAACCCCTCAGCCCCTATCACCGTAAACGAATCGCAGCCGAGCGCCGTCGGCGGCGCGTATACAATGGTGCGCGTCCTTTTATGCCAACACCGGGAGTAGACATGCTGCTCGCTATCGATATGGGAAACACGCAGACGGCCATGGGCCTGTTTGACGGAGACGAGTTGGTGCAGTCGTGGCGCATGCCCACCGACCGCTCCTATACCGCCGACGAGATCCACGTGCGCCTGATGGGTTTCTTTAAGATGTACGGCCTTTCGCTCGATGCGGTCGACGCGATCGCCTTTGCGGGCGTGGTACCGCAGCTCTCGCGCGAATGGCACGCCGTGGCCGACCGCATCGCGGCGGACGCCATCGTCATCGGGCCGCAGACGGCCGCGGTGACCAAGCTGCGCGCGGCGCGTCCCCAGGCCGTAGGCGCCGATCGCGTCGCTAACGCCGTTGCGGCCGAAACTTTCTACGGCGCGCCGGCAATCGTGGTGGACTTTGGCACCGCGACCAATATCGACGTCATCGATGAGGACGGTTATTACATTGGCGGAGCGATCGCGCCGGGCATTCGCATCTCCATGGACGCGCTTGCCGCCCGTGCCGCCAAGCTCGCCAGCGTGCCGCTCGAGGCGCCCGAGCACGCCATCGGCCGCGATACCGAGGAGTGCATCAAGGTCGGCGCCGTGATGGGCGCCGCCGCCATGGCCGAGGGCCTGGTCGCGCGCATGAAGCGCGAGCTGGGCCGCGAGGATGCCACCGTTATCGCCACGGGCGGTCTCGCCGGCATCGTCGCCGATTCGACCGATGCCTTCGACGTGGTCGACGGACAGCTCACCATCAAGGGTATCTGCGAAATCTACCGCCGCATGCAGGAGCAGAGGTAGGACAGGGACCTAAGTCGAGCACGGGCGGCGAACTAGGCAACGCATTAGCCCTATTCCTCAAAAACGAAAATTATTCAGTTTTGAGGAATAGGGCTTTCTGCTAGGCCTCGTCGCACAGCCACCTCGCCAGGTCCACGATCTGCACCCCATTGCGGTCCGTGGCCTCGTGATGCGTTCGGGCGAGAATCATCTTGGGGTACGCGTCGCCAATGCTCAGCAGTGGCGAAATCTCGCGTTCAAATGTCTTATCCGAGCTGATGTCGTCGCTCACCTGAATGTAGAGCTTCTCGCTTCGCTTGATTGCTATAAAGTCAATTTCCTTTTTATAGAGCACACCGACGTATACCTCGTATCCGCGGCGCAGCAGCTCGATGGCCACCATGTTCTCGTATACGCGTCCCCAATCCATATCACGTGTACCGAGCAGTGCGTATTTGAACGCGTGGTCTGCCAGGTAATATTTCTCGCCGCTCTTAAGGTATTTTTTGCCGCGAATGTCGTACCGACGAACTTTATAGAAGGCAAACGCATCGCACAGGTACCCCATGTACGTGCCGACCGTCTTGTTCGTAATCTTTAGCCCATCCGCATTTAATGCATCAGTAATGTTGCGTGCCGACGTAATGTTGGAAACGTTGTCCATCATGTAATCGGCAATACGCAGCAGCGCCGATTCGTTTCTCACGTTATGCCGCTGCACGATATCCCTCACGATGAGCGTTTTAAAGACATTGGAGAGATATTGATAGCGCTGCTCCTGCAGTGGATAAGGGTAAGAACCAGACATACCGCCGGTTCTCGCGTACTCATCGAAGTCGCGGTCGACCTCGCCCTCGTCGCCATAGAGACGATACTCCTCAAACGAGAATGGGAAAACCTCGATCTCGAACGTACGCCCCGTAAAGAGCGTCGACAGATCGCTCGACAGCAAAAAGGCATTCGATCCGGTAATGAATATGTCGTACTGCTCGGATGCGTGGAGGCTGTTGATCGCACGCTCAAAACCGTCGCACATCTGAACTTCATCGATAAGCAGAAAGTTTTGTTTGCCGGACACTCGATGCTCTTTTACATAGGCGAGCAGCGCGTGATACTCGAGCAGGTTCTCGAACTCATCGAGGTTGTAGTTGATATGGATGACATTCGAATTGGACAGATTTGCCTCCACGTAATCGCGGAGGGCCTCGAGCAATTTTGATTTACCGCTACGACGGATGCCCGTGATGACCTTGATGTCCGGCACGCCAATAAGGCTCGTCAACGTGTCCATATATGACGTTCTATTGATGAGTTTCATTGGGGCCTCCTCGCGGTCTTTTATCGCTATTCCTCAAAACTGAAAATTTTCAGTTTTGAGGAATAGGCTCTATAGCGAATATACCTCGCGAAAGACCGAGCTGCCTTAATCCTATTCCTCAAAATCGAAAAATTTTCAGTTTTGAGGAATAGGTCCGAGGTGCTACCCCGCAGTCACGCAAAGCCCTCCCCGGCACAGGCCGAAGAGGGCTTCGTTGTCATCGTCATCTTTGAGCGCTGGTGCCTCGCGCTACAGCCCGCGAATTCGTACGGCCTCGGGCGGAAACTCCTGCTCGCCGGCATCGGTCTTGATGGTCGCGCGGCCCCAGATGTCCAGGCCCGCAAACACGCCCACCGCGAGCGGCAGACCGTTGGGCGACACCGCCGCGACCTGACGACCCAGCAGTGGCACCATGTCAAAGTACTCGCCCAGCACCGGAGCCAGCGGGCCCGCGGCGCCCTGCGGCGTGTTGGCGGCAACCGCCCAGGCGCCCACGCGGGCCAGCACGGCGGCGGCCAACTCCTCGACCAGCGCTTCGTCAGCCATATCCACGCCAAGCTCGCTCAGTGCCGAACGCTCAATATCCACCGTCACGGCACCGAACATGCCCGCGGCACCGGCACCGCCGTTGACGGCGACGCGCGCGAGCGACGTCTCAAACGCGGGCGCGCCGCACACGATGTCACTCGGCCACTGGATGCCCACTTTGCCGGCAAGCCCCAGGCCCGGCGTTGCGGCCGTGCCCGCGAGCACGTCCATCATACCCATTGCGGCCACAAACGGCAGGCCGTGGAAGGCGTGCATGTTCACATCGGGGCGCACGACCAGCGAAAACATCAGCGATGCATCGCCCGCGCTCCACGCGCACCAGCCCGCGGACATGCCCTCGCGGCCCGCGTCGCGCGCCGCGTCGAGCTCGGTGCCAGCGGCAACAGCATTCATCTCGATCATCTACATACGCCCCAATTCGCCCACGATATGGCCCACGCGGTCCTCGGGCTCCTTGACCTCGACGCCGTTGTAGCGGAAGAACCGCGCCGGGTCGTGCATCAGGTCCTCGAGCGGCACCAGCACAAAATCGCGTTCGCCGATCAGCGGATGCGGCAGGCGCAGCCTTTTGCCGCCGTGGGTCTCGCCGTCCATCCACAGCAGGTCCAGGTCGATGGTGCGCGGGCCGTTGGCCTTGGCCTTTTTGGAGCGGTCGCGCCCCAGCTCGGCCTCGATCTTCATAAGCTCGTCGAGCAGCACCAACGGCGCCAGCTCGGTCTTGATCTCGATGACGGCGTTGGCAAACGCGTCCTGGCGCGTCTCGTAGGCAGGCTCGCTCTCGTAGATCTTGGAGGAGTTGGACACGCAGGTGAGTGGAATCTCGGCGATCATCTCGCGTGCAGCGCGGATGTTGTCGCAGCGATGCCCCAGGTTGGAGCCCACAGCCACAAACGCGCGGCGCGGCTGCGGCTTGGCAACCGCCCAGTAACCGTTCAGGAACTGCGCAAAACCCGCGGCGTCGTGCACGCGCACGATGTTGGCACCGGCCTGGATGGCGCCCAGGCACACGCCAAACGTAGCGGCATCGCGCTCGGCGGCCTCGGTCACACCCGAGACGGCGCCCACAAAGCGCTTGCGCGACACGGCGCACATGAGCGGATAGCCCAGTGACGCCATCTTGGCAGTCTCGCGCTGGATGACGATGTCCTCGTTAGCCGACTTACCAAAGCCCGGGCCAGGATCAATGCAGATGCGGTCGCGCGACACACCGGCATGGATGAGCGTGCGGGCCTGGTCGGACAGAAAGCCCATGACACGGCGCATGATGGGCGCCGAATCGGGCAGGGTGAAGCGGCGGAGCTGCGAGGTGGGCACGTAGGCTTCCTCGCGGCGGGCGCTGCGGCGCATCATGGCGGCCAGGCGGTCATTGGACTCCGATGCGGCCTCGGTGGCTGCGGGAGTGGCCTCGGGCGCGGGCGCGACGGTCTCGGCGGCAGTAGCCTGCTCGGCGGCCGGCGTCTCCTGCTCGCTTGAAGGCTCGGACGTGGGCTCCGGTTCGCCAAACGGCAACGAGGGCTGCACCACGCCGCCCGGAAGCTTGGCCTCCGGCTTAGGCTCGCCCAGCAACTTGCCGCGACGGCGGCGAGCCGGCTTCTCGGCCTCACGCGCGGCCTCGGCAGCCGCCTCGCGCGCCTTCTCGGCAACAAACGCCGCTGCCGAGGTATCGAGCTGCACCGTTGCGTGTGTGCGTGCGGGCGCGGCGACCTCGCCGGCATGCATCACGATGACGCCGCAGGTGCTCGTCTTAACAAACTCGACCATCTTGGGATCGGTGAAGCCGGTCACGTCATTGACGATCGAGGCGCCGCAGCGCACGGCCGCCTTGGCAACCGCCACATGACGCGTGTCGATCGAGACGATGGCGCCCTCCTTGGCCAGCGCGCGCACCACGGGCAGCACGCGGCGAGCCTCCTCGTCGGGGTTGACCGGGGTAAAACCGGGGCGCGTGGACTCGCCGCCCACGTCGATGATGTCGGCGCCGGCGTCGAGCATCGCCAGGCCGTACTCGATGGCGGCATCGGGGTCGAAGTGCTCCCCGCCATCGCTAAACGAATCGGGCGTCACGTTGAGGACGCCCATGATGCGCGGACGGTCAAAGCTGAGCTCGTACTTTCCGCACCGCCATGTCTTGCTGTCGTTCGCCATGAACATCCTCCTAAAATGCCCACGCCGCCGAGCCTGGGGAGCTGGCGGCGGGGTCGCTTTGCACTCAGTCTTTCTATTGTATCCGCGCGCGCGGGCTAGAACGCAAACGCGGCCGCGATGTCGCAAGAAATCAGCAGGTCGGCATTTGCATCCTGATCGGTGGGAGCAAGATTGCAAATGGCCAGCGTATCGCCGGTAAAGTAACGCGTAAGGCCCGCCGCCGGATACACCACGAGCGAGGTCCCGCCCACAATGAGGGCATCGGCCGCGGCGATGGCGGCAACGGCGCCGGTCAGCACGTGCTCATCGAGCGGCTCCTCGTAGAGCACCACATCGGGCTTAATGCGCCCGCCACACGCGGGGCACACGGGCACGCCCGCGGCGTCCTCGTGCTCGCGCGAGCAAATCCACTCGGCGCTATAGACCGCGCCGCACGACTGGCAAATGTTGCGATGGACCGATCCGTGCAGCTCGAACACGCGCTGTGAGCCGGCCATCTGATGCAGGCCGTCAATGTTTTGCGTCACCACGGCATTTAGCTTGCCGGCGCGCTCCAGCTCGGCCAGCTTGGTGTGGCAGCGGTTGGGCTTGGCGCCAAGCGCGATCATCTTGGTGCGGTAGAAGTCGAAGAACTCGGCCGGGTGCACCTCGTAAAAGCTATGCGAGAGCATGGTCTCGGGCGGGTAAGCAAACTGTTGGTGATATAGGCCGTCCACGCTGCGGAAATCGGGGATGCCACTCGCCGTGGAAACGCCCGCGCCGCCAAAGAAGACCACGCGCTTGTGGGTGCCAAACAGCTCCGCCAGCGCGGCGGAGGCCTGTTTGGAGTCCGTTATCGCCTGCGTCATATGAGTCCTCCGTCCGTGTCTCCGGGACGGCGGCGTTCGCACTATCACTCGCGGACTCCGCCCCGCTCTTGTTGCGTTAATCTTAAGCCTGCCAACCCCGTCGAAAGGACACCATGCCTCAGACTTACACTTTCGCCTCGTGGAACGTCAACGGCCTGCGCGCCGTGCTCAAAAAGGACCCGAGCTTTATCCAGATCGCGCAAGAACTCGACGTCGATATCCTGGCGCTGCAAGAGACCAAGCTGCAGGAGGGCCAGGTCGATATCGACCTGCCCGGCTATCACCAAACCTGGAGCTACGCCGAGCGCAAGGGCTACTCGGGCACCGCGGTCTTTAGCCGCCAGGAACCGCTGCGCGTACTGCGCGCCGACGCGCTGTTACCCTACGCCGGCGAGGGCGAGGCGGCCGAGCTCGTGGCGCAGGCCACGACCGAGGGCCGCGTCTGCGCGCTGGAGTTCGACAAGTTCTGGTTTGTGGATGTCTACACTCCCAACGCGCAAAACGAACTCGCCCGCATCGACGTGCGCATGGCCTGGGACGATGCCTACCGCGGCTTTTTGAACGCGCTCGAGTGCGAGACCGGCAAACCCGTCGTGACCTGCGGCGACTTTAACGTTGCGCACGAGGAGATCGACCTTAAGAACCCCAAGTCCAACCGCGGCAACGCGGGCTTTTCGGACGAAGAACGCGGCAAGTTTACCGAGCTGCTCAACGCCGGCTTTACCGATACCTGGCGCACGGCTAATCCAGACGTCGAGGGCGTCTACAGCTGGTGGAGCTATCGCTTTAATGCCCGCAAGAACAACGCCGGCTGGCGCATCGATTACTTCTTGGTAAGTGATTCAATCGCCAATACCGTGCGCGACACCGGTATCCGCGGCGATATCTTCGGCAGCGACCACTGCCCCGTCACCCTCACGCTAGAGCTCTAGCCCCAAGTAATTCCTCTAGGGGACAGAGGAAAACAGATCATGTGACCCCTCTCCCCCTATAAGTTGCGGTGGAATAGTTCCTGTTTGGGCAGCAAATAGCCAAAAACGAGAACTATTCCACCGCAAGTTCGTGAGGAAACGCGAAATGCCTTACAGCCCGTATTTCACGACGACACGGTTAATGCGACGGCACCAGGGCTTGTACAAGGCGGCCAAAAACACGCAGGTCGCGAGTCCGTGCGTGATATCGAACGGCACGGCGGTGGCAA
Organism: uncultured Collinsella sp.; assembly: GCA_902496335.1. GTDB lineage: Bacteria > Actinomycetota > Coriobacteriia > Coriobacteriales > Coriobacteriaceae > Collinsella. The sequence goes on along the minus strand of CABVAO010000015.1, from coordinate 30,683 downwards.
GACGTGCCACGGCACCTGCCCAAGTAAGCGGCTGTACAAAACCAATGATGTCGTAGGCGTTGATCACAACGCCGTACAGCAAACCCGAAGCAAAGCCGTAGGTCAGCAGCGCCGGCATACGCACGGTGCCATCGGCGCGGTCGAATGCACCCGCATACGCCAGCGCACCGCCAACGTATCCCACGAGCCCCCAGGCATACATCTGCCACGGCGTCCACATGCCCTGCCCAAAAAAGAAATTGCTGGTCAGCGCCGCCAACGCACCGACCATAAAGCCGTTACGACGACCGAGTGTCGCCCCGGCGATAATGGCGATGGCACTCACGGGTTTAAAGTCGGGAATGGGTCCAAACAGGATGCGCCCCGCCGCCGCCAGCGCCGCCAGCACCAGCGTGGGCATAATCTGACGCAGGCCTGGACGCGATGCCTCATAGCCCGCAAAGAACAGCGCAAGCACCAACGCCACCACAACCAGCATGGCCAACGCTGCCTGCTCAACACCCGCCAGCAACGCGGCAGCCATCACCGCCGGCACCGCCAACAACAGCGGGATCTCCAGTTTTGCAAGCAAACGCGAGAAACGACAGTCCGTCATCCCATCACGCCCTATAGAACACGTTGTCGGCAAAGAAGTCGGCCGGGGACTCCATGCAGGCAATCTCGCCGTCAAACATCATGGCGACGTCGTCGGCTGCCTGCTCGGCAAAGTCCAAATCGTGCGTAGCCATGATGACGGTGCCGCCAGCCTTCGCATGGTCACGCAGGGCGCGGGCGATGGTGCGGCGACTCTCCAGGTCCAAGCCCTTCGTGGGCTCGTCAAGCAGCAGCAGCTCGGGGCCGATCAGCAGCAGCTTTGCCAGTGCGAGCAGCTGGCGCTGTCCGCCCGAGAGGTCGTAGGGGTGGCGCGTCTCCAGGCCGTCCAGCCCCAAGCTCGCCGCGCGCTCCCGCGCCACGGTCTCGTCATATCCGCAGGCTGAAGCCCATTCCATCAGCTCGTCGCACACCGTCTCGGCAACCAGCAATGCTTTGGGATTCTGAGGCAGCAACGCCGCCGAGGCCGCTCCGCGCACCATGCGGCCGCGCTGCAGCTTGGCGGTCTTCGCCAGCACCGAGAGCATCGTCGACTTACCGCATCCGTTGCCGCCCACGATCGCATGCACCGCACCGGCCGAAAACGTCACGTCGAGCCCGCGCAGCACCCAACCGCCCGCGCGATCGTAGCGAAACCAGCCTTCCGACAGGGTGGTAGCCGACCCGCCGTGCATTTTTTGGAGTATTCTGCTTCCATCCGTGCGCGGGAAGGCTTCCGAGCCATTCTCGAGCGACGTTTGCGCCACAAATTCGGACGATTTGTCCAATTCTGAACTTTTTTTCGCGCTCGATACGTCCCCGGGCGGCTCCAGAGAGCCCAAATTGTCCTCACGCCTGCTGAATACTCCGTTTTTTGCACATCGGATGGCACCCCACCCCAACATGTCATCGGAAAACAGCGATTCTCGGCGTCCCAAAGAAGACATATCCGCCACCTCGCGCACGCGACCGCCCTCAATCCGGTACGTACACGTCGCATACTCGAGCATCGGCCGCGGCTGATGCGTCGCCACAACAACCGTGCAGCCCAGCTCGCGATTCACACGAAACAGCGCGTGCAGGAAATTCTTCTCCGCAACCGGATCAAGCTGAGACGTGGGCTCGTCGAGCAGCAGCACGCGCGGGCGCAACGCCAGAACGGCCGCCAACGACAGCAACTGTTTGCGACCACCCGAAAGCGTGTCAGTATCGCGGTGAAGCCAATCTTCCAGCCCAAAGAAATAGCTGGTCTCAGCTACGCGACGGCGCATCTCATCACGTGCTAGCCCCAAGTTTTCCAGGCCAAACGCCATCTCGTGCCACACGGTTTCGCACACGATCTGGTTCTCGGGATCCTGGAACACATAGCCCACGCGCTCCGCCGATGCCCGCACATCCATGTCGGCGACGGGCTCGCCCAGCACGCGCAGCTCGCCGGAGCGCGTACCCGCCGGCGCGATCTCGGGCTTGAGCAGCGACAGCAGCGTCGACTTGCCCGAACCGGTACCGCCAACAAGCAGTGCAAACGCACCTTGGGAAACACGCCAATCAAGCCCCTCGAGCACCGGTGCCTCGGCCCCGGGATAGGCAAAACTAAGGCCTCGCACCTCAATCGCCGGCGCGGCCGAGCCATATGCCACACCCGCCGCCGAGCTCCTATCCAACCGAGCCATCAGCCAAACCTCTTCTCATCAATCGCGTGCGACGCGCAAGGCAGCATCATCCAGGCAGCGTACACGACATAGCCCAGCCACGGCGCCGGCACCGATAGTTGCGGGTAAAACGAATACTGCATCGTCGCAGTCCACGCCACTGCCGTCGTGGCCATGCCAAACAGCGCAAGTCCAACCAGCGCGGCAACATCGCCGCGCCCCAGCCGATACCGCGCATACGTCGTTCGACGCGTCGCGGCGCCCCACCCACGGGAGCGCATGGCGTCCGCGCGCTCCAGCGAATCTTCCATGCCCCAGCCCATCAACACGCTCGACGCCCGCAGGCGCGATCGCACGGGATCGGTGGGCACGCGGCCCGGCACATCAATCGCATCCTGCACCGCCAGCACCGTACGACCGCGGCGTAAAAACTGCGGGATAAGCCTCATGCACATCGAGATCATGAGCGCAATCACCGGTGCGGCATTGCCCAGCAGCGCGAGCACCTTGTCGTATTCGAGCATCGACGCCGCGGCCTCAAACCACAGCACGCTCGCCACAAACAGCCCGCCCATGCACAGGCCGTATACCATGCTTTCCAGATACACCGCGCGCATGCCAATACGGAACAGCTCCGTCGAGCCCGAGGCGCTAAACAGCGGATTGACCAGCGCGATAATCAAAATCACCGGCAGCTGCCAGCGGAGTGCGCCCAGCGTGCGGGCAGCCCCGCGCGTCGCAAATCCATACGCCAGCCCGCCCGCAAGTGACAGCGCAATCAGCACCGGCTGCATCGAGAACATGGTGAGCCCCAGCGTCAGCACCATGTAGAGGGCCGGCACAGCCGGATGCGACATCGAGAATGCCGCGACGGGCTCGCCGCCAAACTCCTCTTGTATGTTGTCCACGGGCACCCCCGTCCCCTCGCTCAAACGACAGCTCCGCAGCACCGCCAACGCCGCACGCAAGCAGCGCAAACGCCACGCCGGCGGCACCGACATCGGCCGCCATGAGCCAATCGCTACGCGCTCAACATATGCCTGCGGTATCATATTGCGCCGTGTATCGTTTCCAAACACACGTCTCTATAACGTAACAGGAGATCACATGGACGCAACCGCAATTATCCTCGCTGCCGGCGAGGGCACCCGCATGAAGTCGAACCACTGTAAGGTTTCGCACAAGATCCTGGGCAAGCCCATGGTCCAGTGGATCGTCGACGCCACCATCAAGGCCGGCTGCAGCCGCGTCGTGGTCGTCATCGGCAGCCACGCCGACGAGATGCGCGCCCTGATCGACGGCGCCTACGCCAACAGCGCCACCAAAGTCGAGTGCGTTGAGCAGACCGAGCGCCTGGGCACCGGTCACGCCGTGAAGGTCGCGCTCGAGGCCTGCGGCATCACGCAAGGCCCCGTCGTCGTGCTCAACGGCGACCTGCCGCTCATCACCGCCGACACCGTCGCCAAGTTCGCGCAGACCGTCGCCACCGGCGAGCTCGCCTGCACCGTCATGACCATGACCCCGCCCGACCCCTTCGGCTACGGCCGCATCAAGCTGGGTGCCGACGGCCAGATCGAACGCATCATCGAGCAGAAGGACTGCACACCCGAGCAGGCCGCCACGCTGCTCGAGTGCAACGCCGGCTGCTACGCCTTCGACGGCGCGCAGCTCGCCGCGCACATTGACGAGATCGGCAACGACAACGCGCAGTCCGAGTACTATCTGCCCGACATGCTCGAGATCCTCAAGGGCCACGGCCAGGCAGTCTCCATCTTCCACTGCGATGACTACCGCGACGGCCTGGGCGTCAACAGCCGCATCCAGCTCGCGCAGCTCACCGCCATCGCGCGCGACCGCATCAACGAGCACTGGATGGCCGAGGGCGTTACCTTCATCGACCCCACGCAGGCCTGGATCGGCCCCGACGCCACCATCGGCCGCGACACCGTCGTGTGGCCGCAGACGCACCTGATCGGCCACGTCACCGTGGGCGAGGAGTGCCAGCTCGGCCCCAACAGCCGTCTCACCGACACCACCGTCGGCAGCGGCTGCATCATCGATGAGACCATCGCCATCGAGGCCGTCATCGAGAACGGCGTCGACTGCGGCCCGCGCGCCTACCTGCGCCCGGGCACCCACATGCTCGACGGATCCAAGGCCGGAACGCACGTGGAGATCAAGAAGTCCACGATCGGCGAGGGCTCCAAGGTGCCGCACCTGTCCTACATCGGCGACACCACCATGGGCTCCGGCGTCAACGTGGGCGCGGGCTCCATCACCTGCAACTACGACGGCGTGCACAAGCACAAGACCGTCATCGGCAAGGACGCCTTCATCGGTTCCGACACCATGATGGTCGCGCCTGCCCAGATCGGCGACGGCGCGCTCGTGGCCGCCGGCTCCGTCATCACCGAGCCGGTCCCGGCCGACGCACTTGGCCTGGGTCGTGCCCGCCAGGTAAACATTGAGGGCTGGGCCGCCGATTACCGCCGCCGTCTGCACGAGGACGACGAGGTATAACGTTTTACCAAGCATCTAAGGAGCTGTTCCCATGGGGGCGGCTCCTTTTTCTATCGTGACCTGCGCAACCGGATGAGTGGTCGGTTCGTGTCCGTTGACGGTAAAGACGTTATCAAGACCCGATTAACCCCGTCGCGCGGTTACAATGCAACAAGGCATCTATATGGCATTCGATATAAAGGAGAAGGGTAATGCCGATTAATGATCCCGAGAAGTCGGAGAATATGCGCAAGTCCATCCGCGTGTATTCCGGTTCCTCCAACCGTCCCCTCGCTCAGAAGATCGCTGAGTACCTTGGGGTCGAGCTTTCGGGCCTTACGCTAAAGCAGTTCGCCAATGGTGAGATTTACGCCCGCTACGACGAGACCGTCCGCGGCGCCGACGTCTTCCTGATTCAGTCCGTGGCCGGCGGCAACGTCAACGACATGCTCATGGAGCTGCTCATCGCCACCGACGCTGCCAAGCGCGCATCCGCCCGCTCCATCACCGCCGTCATCACCCACTACGGCTATGCCCGCCAGGACCGCAAGGCCGGCCCGCGCGAGCCCATCACCGCCCGCCTCGTCGCCAACCTGCTCGAGCGCGCTGGCGTCAACCGCATCATCACCCTCGACCTGCACCAGGGCCAGATTCAGGGCTTCTTCGATATCCCGGTTAACCACCTGTCCGCGCTGCCGCTGTTTGGCCAGTACTATAACGACATGCACTTCGACACCGACAACCTGGTTGTCGTCTCCCCCGATGTGGGCCGCGCCAAGGCCGCCAAGAAGCTGTCCGACATGCTCGGCTGCGACCTGGCCATCGCCCACAAGGGCCGTCCGCGCCACAACGCCGCCGAGGTCATGGGCATCATCGGTGACATCAAGGGCAAGACCTGCATCATCAACGACGACATGATCGACACCGCTGGCACCCTGTGCGCCAACGTCAAGGAGCTCAAGGCTATGGGCGCTGGCGACATCTACGTCTGCGCCACCCACGGCATCTTCTCCGGTCCGGCCATCGAGCGTCTGAACGACGCCCCGATCGTCGAGTGCCTCGTCACCGACGCCATTCCCGTCGAGGTCGGCGGCAAAATCAAGACCATCTCGGTCGCCGAGGAGTTCGCTCAGGCCATCTCCGCCGTTTACCACGAGGAGCCCGTCTCCACGCTCGTCGGCGGCGACTTCGCGCTGTAGTCGCTCGACCCTCGCATCCCTCCGGAAGCCCCGGACACGCCTGCGGGGTTATCACGCGAACGTCCTCGCTGCTTTGCGGCTGCGGGATGTTCGCTTTGATAACCCCTCCCGGCGTGTCCGGGGCTTCCTGCTGTCTCGGGGCAGCTGTTTTCTGAAATGACTTTGCTGCAACCTTTCCTCGGCTTCGGCGGGCGTGGTAGCCTTTGTCGTTGATTAAACTTTTTGTGTAACGAAGGGACAAATATGGTAGCTGCACAGCCGCTTAAGATTCGCATGGTTGCCGGACTTGGCAACCCTGGCGAGGAATATGCCGAGACCCGCCACAACGCTGGCTTTAAGGCAATCGACGAGTTGGCCCGTCAGGCCGGCGTCACGTACTGGAAAAACCAGGCCGGCGCCGAGGTCGCGCTCATCAATATCAACGATGCTGAGGAAGAGGGTGGCAAGCGCCAGATTGTACTGGTCAAGCCGCAGTCGTATATGAATACCTCGGGTGGCCCCATCTCCAAGCTCTGCCGCGAGTACAAGATCAAGGTCGAGGAGCTGCTCGTGATCCACGACGAGCTCGACATTCCCGCCGGCGACGTACGTGTTAAGGTGGGCGGTGGCCACGCCGGTCACAACGGCCTGCGCTCCATCATCGACAAGATGGGCAGTCGCGACTTCAGCCGCATCCGCACCGGCATCGGCAACCCTCCCGGCAAGATGGCTGTCGCCGACTACGTGCTCAAGCAGCTGCGCGCCCGCGAGGCCGAGGACTTCCAGGACACCTGCGCTCGCGCCGCCGACGCCGCCGGCCTGGCAATCGTCCACGGCGTGATCTATGCCCGCGACCACGTCAACGGTGCCGCCTCCGCCAACGGCAAGCACTAAAACCTACTATTTAGGGACAGGTTTATTTTGGTCGGTTTTATCTGCGAAAACGCCGCGGTGGCCGCATCGCAATAAACCCCGCACTGCCATACACACATAGCACCCCAAAGGGGGCCGGCCTCATCACAACCCGAGGCCGGCCCCATTTGCCGTTTTACCTGATAAAACCGACCAAAATAAACCTCTCCCCCTTTAGTAGGCCAAAGTGGATAAACCCTGCTCCCAACCGCCGAAGATACACGTAAGCGACATGTCCATGAGGGTATAATTTGCACCGTATGTCTGCACAACGCCTGTGCGCGTACGGTTTTATTCGGGCTACCGTCCATTTCCGTGGAGGCACGGTTCGGCGGCCCTAACAAGAGAGGGGTTCTATGTATAAGATCCTGGAGAAGACGCAGTTCTCGGAGAAGGTGTTCAAGTTCCGCATCGAGGCGCCCGCAATCGCCAAGCATGCGCACGCTGGACAGTTCCTCATGGTTCGCGCCAACGAGACGGGCGAGCGTGTCCCGTTTACCCTGGCCGGCTGGAACGGTGACGAGGGCTGGGTCGAGTTCATCTTCATGGTGATCGGCAAGACCACCGAGATGCTTTCCACCTACGAGGCCGGCGAGTCGCTGCGCGACGTCGTGGGCCCGCTGGGCGTTCCCACCGAGATGGCCGAGGGCCCCTGCGCCGTCATTGGCGGCGGCGTCGGCCTGGCAATTGCCTTCCCGGTCGCCAAGCACCTGGTCGAGACCGGCCACGAGGTGCACGCCATCATGGGCGCCCGCACCAAGGACCTCCTGCTTATGGAGGACCAGTTCCGCGAGCTCCTCGACGAGGACCACATCCACATCACCACTGACGACGGCTCCTACGGCGAGCAGGGCGTTGTCACCGCTCCGCTGGAGCGCCTGCTGCAGGACAAGGCCGTGAGCCAGGTCTTCTGCGTCGGCCCCGTTCCGATGATGAAGTTCTCGACCCTCACCGCCCAGAAATACGACACCCCCATCACCGCGTCCCTCAACCCCATCATGGTTGACGGCACCGGTATGTGCGGCTGCTGCCGCGTCGAGGTGGGCGGCGTGACCAAGTTCGCTTGCGTCGACGGCCCCGACTTCGATGCCACCCTGGTCGACTGGGATGACCTTCGTGCCCGCCAGGCCGCTTACCGTTCCGAAGAGGGCGAGTCCCTCAAGGCCTATGAGGAAAAGAGCTGCGCATGCCACTAGTTAACGGTCGTTTCGTTGCCGATATGAAGTCGCCCCGCACCCCCGATAACGAGGAGCCGGCTGCCGAGCGCGCCTGCGACTTCCGCCCCGTCGACAAGGGCTTCACCGAGGAGATGGCGCTGGCCGAGGCCGAGCGCTGCCTCAACTGCAAGAAGCCGTTCTGTGTTGAGGGCTGCCCCGTCAACATCAACATCCCCCGCTTTATCGAGCAGATCCGCGAGAAGGACTTCGGCGGCGCTCTCGATACCATCCGCGAGGACTCCATGCTTCCCGCCATCTGCGGCCGCGTCTGCCCGCAGGAGAACCAGTGCGAGGGCAAGTGCATCCGTGGTAAGAAGTCCGAGCCCGTGGCCATCGGCCAGCTCGAGCGCTTCCTGGGTGACCGCCCCGAGCTCGCCTCCACGCCCAAGATGGCCCCCAAGAACGGCAAGAAGGTCGCTGTCGTCGGCTCTGGCCCGTCCGGCATCACCTGCGCCGGCGAGCTCGCCCGTAACGGCTTTGACGTCACCGTCTTTGAGGCCTTCTTTACCGGCGGCGGCGTGCTGGTCTACGGCATCCCCGAGTTCCGTCTGCCCAAGGCAGTCGTCAAGCGCGAGATTGACGGCCTGGAGGACATGGGCGTCAAGTTTGAGTACAACTCCGTCGTGGGCAACATGGCCACGGCCGAAGAGCTGTTCGAGCAGGGCTTCGACGCCATCTACGTGGCGACCGGCGCAGGCCTGCCCAAGTTCCTCAACGTCCCCGGCGAGAACCTGCCCAACGTCTTCTTCGCGAACGAGTACCTCACCCGCGTGAACCTGATGAAGGCCAACAAGTTCCCCGAGTACGACACCCCCACCAAGCACGGCAAGAACGTCGTTGTCTTTGGTGGCGGCAACGTGGCTATGGACGCCGTCCGTACCGCCAAGCGCCTGGGCGCCGAGCACGCCATTATCGCCTACCGTCGTACCGAGGATGAGATGCCTTGCCGTCGTGCCGAGCTGCACCACGCCAAGGCCGAGGGCGTCGAGGTTCTGCCGCTCGTCTCCCCGCTCGAGTTTGTCGCTGGCGAGGACGGCTCCGTGTGCGCCGTCAAGGTCCAGAAGATGGAGCTCGGCGAGCCCGACGAGTCCGGCCGTCGTCGCCCGGTGCCCATCGAGGGCGCCATCGAGGAGATCCCCTGCGACGTCGCGATCTCGGCTATCGGCACCAACGCCAACCCCTTCGCAAAGAAGATCGGCGGCAAGATGGAGCTCAACAAGTGGGGCTACATCGTCGCCGACGAGGAGACCGGCCAGACCACCGATCCCCGCATCTGGGCCGGCGGCGACATCGTCACCGGTGCCGCTACGGTCATTCTGGCGATGGGCGCCGGCAAGAAGGCCGCCGCTTCCATCACCAAGAGCCTGCTGGGCGAGTAATCACCCTCAACGCTAGCCATCAAACGGCAAAGTCCCCGTCGAGCACACGCCCGGCGGGGACTTTTTCTATGCCGATCGCCCGACCACCACGATGGGGACAGGCACCTTTGTGATGGTTTTGGTCGGTTAGCCTTCGAGCTGCGCCACCTTGTAGCGGTAGGCAGCGGCGATAACGTCTTTACAACCCTCGCGGCCCAGCTTGGCGCGGTTGACGACGATGTCTTTACCGCTCGTCATCTTCCACTTTCCGGCACTGTAGCGCTTATAGAACGCCTCGCGCGCCTTCTGCTGTTGCTTGACCAGCTTGGCGCCCTTCTTTTTGTTGAGGCCGCGCTTCTTGCGCACGATCTCGACGCGGTCCTCAAAGGGCGCGGTCACCAGCACGGCAATGTGGTTGGGGTTGTTACGCAGCAGGTAGTCGGACAGACGACCCTCGATAATGCAGCTCTCGGTCTCGCCCAGATCCAAAATCACCTGGCTCATCTTTTGGAACAACTTATCCGAGTACGAACGGGCGTCGTAACGGTCGGGCAAAAACGCCATGTTCTCCACGGCCAGTCGCTCGTCGTAGGCGGCCATCTTATCGAGCGACTCGCCCGCGCGCAGCGACGCTCGCACCAGCAGCTCGTTGTCGTACAGCGGAATCCCCAACTCGTCGGCAAGCATGCGGCCAATCTCGTGGCCCTCGGCGCCAAAGTCGCGCGCGATGGTAATGACCACAGGATTCTTCTTGTTCTCCAGATCGCTCATCGCGATTCCTTTCTCTATGTGACAAAGGGGCTGTCCCTTTGCCACATTCTACGCTGCCACCATTCGCCTCTGATATGCGCGAACCAGCAGCGAGATACCAAAGTTGAGCACAAAGTACATCGCAAACACCAGGCCGTAGAGCATAAGCACCTGCGACAGGTCGATCGCGTGGGCCATCACGACGTTTGCCGTGTACATGAGCTCGGCCACGTTAATGCCCGAAAGATACGAGCTGTCCTTGATGACAGTCGTGCACTGGCTAAACAGCGCCGGAATGATCGTCTTAAATGTCTGCGGCAGGATGATGTAGCGCATGGTGGCAAAGAAGCCGAAGCCCTGACTCTGCGCTGCCTCAAACTGGCCGCGCGGAATCGAGTTGAGGCCGCCGCGCACAATCTCGGCCATAACAGCGCTGGTAAACAGCGTAAAGGCGATGGTCGAAATCACAATGTCCAAACCCTGCACCGTAAAGTAGATAAACAGGATCCACAGCAGATTTGGCGTGCAACGGAACAGCTCGATATAGGCGCTCACCAAAATACGGAACGGGCGGGGCGCATAGCTCTTAACGAGCGCCAGCACCGTGCCAAAGATGAGCGAGAAAAAGATCGACAGCGCCGAGATCTCGATTGTCTTAACAAAGCCGCCCCAAATGTAGAGCAGGTTGGTCGCGTTGAAGATTTCCATGCGCTAGGCCTCCTCTACGTTGTCGAGCCCCAGCTCGGCCAGGCTCACGCCGCGCGGACGCTCCTTGGAGCGGCGCTCGAGCCACTGCACCAGCATGGCGAGCGGAAAGCAGATGATGAAGTACATAAGGCAGCAGACGATGTATCCCTGCAGGTAACCGTACAGACTCACAAAGTTGTCGGAGCGGTACATAAGGTCGCCGCCGGCCACAAGCGCCAGCACCGACGTGTTCTTGACCAGGTTGAGCGCCTGGTTACACAGCGGCGGCAGAATGATCTTGAATGTCTGGGGCAGCACGATGTACCAGTACGCCTGCGCACGGGTGAAGCCCTGGCTCTGAGCCGCCTCCATCTGACCGCGCGGAACCGCTTCGATACCGGTGCGGATGACCTCCGAAATGTAGGCCGCGTGATACAGGCCCACGCCCAAGAAGCCCAGCACGAACGGCGCGATGCGCACCGGCTGGTCGGCACCGGTCATGGCCTGCAAAAACTGCGGACCGGCCATGTACATAAAGAGCACCTGCACGGGCAACGGGGTGTTCTGGTAAAACTCCACGTACACGCGGCTTATGGCGCGCAGCACGCGCGAGCGAGTGGTAGAGAACACGCCCAGCAGCGTGCCCAGCACCAGCGACAACAGCAGACCGGCAACGACCACCTGCAGCGTCACGCCAAAGCCCTCCCAGAAGGGCCCCATGTTTTGAAATGTCGTCGACCAGCGGTCGGCGTCAAACAATCCTTCGAGCATTTGATTCCTTCCTTGGACGATGCGCCTATACAAGACCCCAGGTCTTGACCTCTTGGTCGAGCCAGCCGTCGGCCAAGCGATCGCAAATCACCTGATCGACCACGGCCGAAAGGTCGCAGCCCTTCTTGGTCGCCACGCCGTAGCCCTGCTCGCCAAACTTGACCTCGGGCTGCAGCAGCTCAACGGTCTCGTTCATGTAACCGGCCAGCGTGGAGCGATCCATGGCAAAGACGTCGATATTGCCGGCGTCGAGCGAACTCTTGATGATGGGGTAGCCGCTAAAGGCCCTAAACTCGGGCTTACAGCTAAAGCCGTTGTCCTTGATCATCTGCTCGATGAGGCCCTGTGTGGTGGCACCCTGGCTCACGCCAATGACCTTGCCATCCAGATCCTCAATCGAGGTAAAGCCCGAACGCTTCTTGACCATGAGTCCCACGTAGTCGGTGCGGTACGGCGTCGAGAAGTCCCAGCTCTTCTTGCGCTCGTCGGTGATGGTGTAGGTCGCCGCGACCACATCGAGCTGGCCGTTATCGATCAGCGGGCCGCGCGTCTTGGGCGTTACGTCGGTAAACTCGACAAGCTCCTGGGCACGGGCCTCCTTGTAGCTCACGCCAAAGACGGCAGCGGCGATCTGGTAGCACAAATCGACTTCCATGCCCTCAAAGCGGCCCTTGGCGGTGTCGTAATAACCGTATCCGGGAACGTCCTTCTTAACGCCGGCATTCAGATGGCCACGCGACTTGATGGCCGCAAGCTTGGACCCCTTGTCGGAGCCCTCGCCGCTGGTGGAGTTGCCGCAACCGGTAAGCGCGGTCCCCGTCAGCGCAAGCATGCCGGCGCCCACCAGCTGCAAAAAGTGACGGCGCGACACGGCCGCCCTCGTCATATCCGTCATGTCCATCACCGCGCCTAGTGCAGAATCTTGGACAGGAACTCGCGGCAGCGCGGGTTCTCGGGGTTATCGAAGAAGTGCTCGGGCGTGCCCTCCTCCAGGATGTGGCCATCCTCCATAAAGATGACGCGGTCGGCCACCTGGCGCGCAAAGCCCATCTCATGCGTCACGCAGATCATGGTGATGTCCTCCTGCGCGAGCTCAATCATAACGTCCAGGACTTCCTGGACCATCTCGGGGTCGAGTGCCGAGGTCGGCTCGTCAAACAGGATGATGGGCTGCTTGGTGCACAGGGCACGGGCGATGGCGATGCGCTGCTGCTGACCGCCCGAGAGATTCTGCGGATACTCGCCGGCCTTATGCGCCATGCCGACGCGCTTGAGCGCGGCGATAGCGATCTCGGTCGCCTCCTCCTTGCTCTTCTTTTGCAGTTTGATGGGCGCGAGCGTCAGGTTGCCCAGCACCGTCATGTTGGGATACAGGTTGAACTGCTGAAACACCATGGAGCTATACTTGCGAGCCATCTCCAGGTGGTTCTTTTTGGTGAGCGGCGTACCGTCGATGACTACCTCGCCCGACGTGGGCTCCTCCAGATAATCGACGCAACGGATGAGCGTCGACTTACCCGAACCGGAAGGCCCGATCATTACGAGCTTCTCGCCGCGCTTGACGGTGAGGTTGATATCTTTGAGCACATGCAGGTCGCCAAAGTACTTGTTGAGATGCTTGATCTCGATCATGTCTGCCATGAATGTCCCTTCCCTGCGTTTACACGAGTTGAACTATTGTACGGAAAGAACCGCGTTTCCGCAGCCCACACTACATTCCCGTAAAGAACCCGCAACCTTTAACCCACTCATTGGGGACAGGCTTAAATGAGTACCTGCTCATTGGGTACTCATTTAAGCCTGTCCCCAATGAGCGCCTAGCCCAGCAAAAAGGGGCGCGACCATGACGGCCACGCCCCCCCTCAACATCAACTATGTACCGCTCGGCCCTTACGCAAGCTTTGCGCCAACAATCTTGGCAGCCGCAGGCTTATCGAAGTTGCCGCCGGTAGCCTTGCCGAGTGCTCCCATGACCTGGCCCATCTGCTTCTTGGACGTGGCGCCCAGCTCGGCGATGACCTGCTCAATCAGGGCCTCGAGCTCCTCGCCCGAAACCTGCGCGGGCAGCAGGCTCTCCAGAATCTTGACCTGCTCGGTCAGGTTGTCGGTACGCTCTTGGTCGGTGCCGGCCTTGATGGACATCTCCAGCGTCTCGCTCGTCTGCTTGATCAGACGCTTGATCATGCTGTTGACGTCTTCCTCGGTCACATCGCGGCGCTCGTTGACCTCGATATTCTTCACCTCGGCCTTAACCTGGCGAATGATGGACAGGCGGACCTTGTCCTTGGCCTTCATGGCGGCGATCATTTCCTTCTGCAGCTCTTCGTTGGTCATCTGCAAATCCTCTCTAATAGCGTGGGCGGCACTCGCGCGAGCACCGCCCCATGATTACTCAGTCGTCGACGAATCGTCGGTCGAGCTCTTGGTGACGCCCTTCAGACTCACGTTATAGGGTACGTCCTTGGGCATGGGGTTGACGGTAATGTCGGCGTCCTTCTTGTACTGCTCCAGCCACTCGCTGTATGCAGTACTGGCCGCCTGCGTCTTCACCACGTTGGAGACGTACTTCTTGATGTCCTTGGGCACCTGCTTAATGTCATCGACCTGATTATCGACATGGAAGTAGTCGGTGCACTTGATGATGTGGTAGCCATAGGTCGACTCGACGACTTCGCTCACGTCGCCCTTGTTGAGCCCCTCGAGCGCCGTCTGGTAGCTGTCGACGAAGGTGGTGAGCTTATCCCAGCCCACATCGCCCTTCTTCTCCTTGGAACCGGTGTCCTCGGAGTACTGCTCAACGGCGTCCTCAAAGCTCAGCTCACCGGAGTTGATCTTGTCCAGGCACTCCTGCGCCTTGGCCTTAGCAGCAGCCTTGTCCTCATCGGAAGCGTCGGAATCAACCTTGATCAGGATGTTCGACGAGCGGCGGGCGTCGTTGTAGTTGGACAGGTTCTCGTTGATGTAATCGACAATCTCGCTGTCCTTGGGCTTGCTCGTGGGCGCGACGGCATCCTTGAGTTTCTGCTGCGCCAGACTCTCCTTGAGCGAGTCCTTGTAGGTGTCCTCGGTATAGCCGTAGGTCTTGAGGGCCTTCTTAAAGGCCTTGGCACCGCCCGCGCTCTTGCACGCGTCCTTCCAAGCCTTCTCGACCTCCTCGTCCGACACCGTCACGCCGTTTTCCTTCTGCGCCTGCTGAAGCAGAATCTGCTGCGTGTAGGAATCGATGAGCTGCTTGCGATACTTCTTGGGTGTCAGGTCGTTGTCAACCAGATACTGCGCCCAGTCCTTGTCCTTGGTGTAGCCGTAGGACGTGCGCATGCTCATGATCTGCTTGGTCACGGTGTCCTCGGTGAGGTTGGTGCCGTTGATAGTTGCAGCAACACCGCCGGTCAGCTTGTAGCCCGAGGTGTCCTCGGCCTGCGACATAAGGCCGGAGCACGCCATCGCCGAGACGGAAAGCAGCATCGCCAGCACGCCGATGACCACCAGGACGATCTTGACGGTCTTAGACACGTACGTCTTGCGCTGCTTCTTGCGAGAGCTGGAGGCAGCGCGAGCCTGCTGCTCGGGCGTCGGCGCGGCCTCGGAGTTCTTTTTCTTATTTGCCATAGTTGGCCTTTCGCATAACGAATCGAACAAACGCCATTGTGTCACAACGCAGCCCCCGCGACACGCTTGGTGCATTGGGGACAGGTTAATCTGCACCATTTTGGTGCAAAGGGGACAGATGTGGCACTTGGCACTTGGGGACGTTCCTTTTCTGCCGGCAGTTAGGGACAGTCCCTTACTGCCGGCAGAAAAGGAACGTCCCTAGGTGCCGACTCAGCCCCACCTTAGAAGTGGCGGCGGATGGCGTCGACCATGCCCTGCGGCGTGGTTTGGCCGAGCACGTCGGCTGCGGCATCGGCGTCCATAAAGATGTTCATGAGCGCCTGCAGGGCCTCGACCTGGCCGCCCGGCTCGGCGATGCCCAGATTGATGACGATCTGCGCCGGTACCGGAGCGCCCATGCCAGCCATAGCGTTAAATGTCACGGGCGCGGCGGGCTTCACCACCGCGATATAGGGCTTGGCCACAAACCCCGGATCGGTATGCGGAATGGCAATGTTTGCCGCCGGCATGGCAAGACCCGTGGGATAGGCATCCTCGCGCGTGCGAACGGCGTCGAGCCAACCGGATGCAATGTAGCCACGTGGTGCAAGCTCGCCCTCAAGCCGCGCGAACACCTCATCCGGCGTCGCACACTCCCAATCAAAAAACACCAGCTCAGGCGTAAACAGCGCTTCTTTATCCGCCATGCGCTCACCTCTCTCGTCTAGTCACCTGCGACGTTCTTGAATGACCAGTCGTTAAAGACCGTCCCCAATGACTACCCAAAACAAAAGGTGGCCACGCGCGCCTTGGCGCCAATGACCACCCTGACTACTCGGCTAAATTGTACTGTGCGCCGCTAGCCGCGAGGCGCGTCAATTGCGACCTTGCCGTTCTCCAACACGTGGACGCGGCCGTCGGCGAGCATTTGCACGACCTCGGGATACAGCACGTGCTCAATCGCATGGATGTGCTCCTCGAGCGTGTCGACATCCCAGCCCTCCTCGACAGCCAGCGCGCGCTGGGCGATGATGGGGCCGTTGTCGTAAATCTCGTTGGCAAAGTGCACGGTCACGCCGGTCACCTTGACGCCGCGCGCAAAGGCATCGTCAATCGCATGCGCACCGGTAAAGCTCGGCAGCAGCGCTGGATGCAGATTGACCACGCGGTTGGGAAACGCCGCCAGCAGAGGCGTGTGCACCATGCGCATGTAACCGGCCATGACCACATATTCGCAGCCGCGCTCGAGCAGCTCGTGCGCGATGATCTCGTCGGCGGCGATGGGGTCGGCATAGACATCCTTGGACAGCGTGAGCGTCTGGATGCCCGCGCGCTCAGCGCGCTGCAAACCCTTAGCCGAAGGACGGCTCGACACCACAAGCTCAATCGAAGCGTTGAGCTTGCCGGCGGCGATCAGATCGATCAGCGCCTGCAGGTTGGTACCCGAACCGCTGATGAGCACACCGATCTTGAGCGGCTCGGCCGTATCGGTGCCGGTCGGACGGGTGTAGGGCACAAAGCCCAGGCTCGCGGCAGCAGCCATCTGCTCGTTAGCGCTCATCGGAGTACACGACCTTACCGGAGCCCTCGACGCACTCGCCCACGCGGAACGGCTTCTCGCCCAGCGCGACCAGGGCCTCGGTCACGGCAGCCTCGTCCTCGGGGGCGACGATCAGGCACAGGCCAACGCCCATGTTGAAGGTCTTGCATGCCTCGTTGGGCGCGAGCTCGGCCTGGCGCGACACGTAGGTGATGACGGGCGGAACGTCCCAACCCATCTCGGCGCCGTTGCGGGTGACCACGGCGTCGACGTCGTCGGCGAGCGCGCGGTTGAGGTTCTCGGTAATACCGCCGCCAGTGATATGGGCGATGGCGTGCACCGGAGCGCCACCGCGCAGCAGCTCCAGAATCGGCTTGACATAGATGCGCGTGGGGGCCAACAGGGCGTCTGCCAGCGATGCGCCGCCGAGTTCCTCGAGCGGACGGCTCAGCTCCTCGGCCTTAGCGGCGGCCTCGGGCGTGCCCGGCTTAATACCGTCGACGCCAATGACCTTACGCACGAGCGAGTAGCCGTTGGAGTGCACGCCGGTGGAAGGCAGGCCCAGGATCACGTCGCCGGGACGGACATTCGCGGGGTCGAGCATCTTGGGACGGTCGACGACGCCCACGGTAAATCCGGCAAGGTCGTAGTCGGCAGGAGCCATGACGCCGGGGTGCTCGGCCATCTCGCCGCCCACGAGCGCGCAGCCCGCGAGCTTGCAGCCGTCGGCCACACCCTTGATGATCTTTGCCATGTGCTCGGCCTCGATGTGGCCGATGGCAACGTAGTCCAGGAAGAACAGCGGCTCGGCACCCGAAGCCAGAATGTCGTTGACGCACATAGCAACCAGGTCCTGGCCCACCGTCTCGTGACGGTCCATGATCTGGGCGAGCACGAGCTTGGTGCCCACGCCGTCGGTACCGCTAATCAGAATCGGGTCTTCCATATCCTTAAGCGCGGCAGCCGAGAACAGGCCACCAAAGCCACCGATGCCGCCGATGACCTCGGGACGGTTGGTGTCCTTAACCATCTGCTTAATAGCGTCAACGGCGCGGCCGCCCTCGGCGGTATCGACGCCGGCATCCTCATACGTCACATGCTTGCTGTCGCTCATCTGAGCCTTCCTCTCCCACTACCGTGGCGCCGCCCGGGCGCCAAACGGTGCTCATAGTTGCGTTCATTTCGGCGCGCGCCATAACAACGCGCGCCGTCATATCAACAAAACAGCAGGTAAAACCTACCAAAATAAACCTGTCCCTTTTTGGCAGGTTTTAGGCCTCGCCGTGTTCCTCTTCCCAGCTGCGATCGTCGTATTTCTCGACCACGGCGTCGTCGTCAACGTGCAGCGGCTTATCCAGGTTGCGGGGCTTAAAGCCCTCCATGAACTTGTCGCGGCCAAAGCTCTCGGGAATCGCCACGGGGTAGCGGCCGGTAAAGCACGCATCGCAGTAACCGCCCTTGGGCATGACCTTAAGCAGGCCCTCGACCGAAAGGAAGGCCAGCGAATCGGCGCCGATATACTCGCAAATCTCGTCGACCGTCTTGTTGGCGCTGATAAGCTGCGACTGCACGTCGGTATCGATACCGTAGAAGCATGGCCAGATGACCTCGGGCGAGTTGATGCGGATATGAATCTCCTTGGCGCCAGCGTTGCGCAGCATCTTGACGAGCTGCACCATGGTGGTGCCGCGCACGATGGAGTCGTCGATGACGACCAGGCGCTTGCCCTCGATGTTGTCGCGCAGCGGGTTGAGCTTCATGCGCACGCCCATGGCGCGCAACTCCTGCGTAGGCTCGATAAACGTACGGCCCACGTAACGGTTCTTGATGAGGCCCTCGCCAAAGGGAATGCCGCTCTCGTGCGAATAACCCTCCGCAGGCGGCAGGCCGGAGTCGGGCACGCCGATGACCAGGTCGGCCTCGACGGGCTCCTCATGTGCCAGCTGACGACCCATGTCGTAACGGCAGGCATAGACGCTCTTGCCGTTCATGATGGAGTCGGGGCGGGCAAAGTAGACCTGCTCAAAGATGCAGTTTGCGGGCTCTTCGGCTGCAGGCACGCCCTGCTCGGATACCAGACCCTCGGCGCTGATGCGCAGAATCTCGCCGGGACGGACGTCACGGACGTACTCGGCACCCACGATGTCGAGCGCGCACGTCTCGGAGGCAACGACCCAGCCGCCGGCGCGCGTGACATGGGCGGCGGAGTCGACCGTCGAGGCACCGTCTTGCGAGGGCAGCTGCGAAACAGAAGCGGCATCGGCCTGGTCCAGACCTTCGTCCACCAGCTTGCCCAGCACGAGCGGGCGAATGCCGTGCGGATCGCGGAATGCGTAGAGCGCCTGCTCGTTGATGAGCGTCATGGCGTAGCCGCCGCGCACGAGCTCCATGGTCTTGCGAATGCCCTCGCGCAGATGACCCGTACGCTGGGTAAAGTAGCCGATAAGCTTGGTCGCGACCTCGGAATCCGAATTGGAGAGGAACGGCACGCCCAGCTCGATCAGCTGGCGGCGCAGCTCGTCGGTGTTGACCAGAGTGCCGTTGTGAGCAAGCGCGATAATGACGCTGTTGATGGTAGAAAGATGCGGCTGCGAGGCTTCCCAGCTCTTGGCACCGGCGGTGCCATAGCGCACGTGGCCCACGGCCAGCTGGCCGGAGAGCGTCGACAGGTCGGCGTTGGAGAACACGCGATCGAGCAGTCCCAGGTCTTTGCGAACCATAACCGTGCCGCCATCACCCACGGCGATTCCCGCCGATTCCTGGCCGCGATGCTGCAGCGCGCGCAGACCAAAGTACGTCAGTCGAGCCACATCGCGATCGGGTGCCCACACACCAAAAATGCCGCATTCCTCATGCAGCTGGTCGGAGTCCGGATCATACGTCGACATGGTCTTCACCTGTCCCGCGGCACGCTCGGCCGCGCGGATGGTTTCTTGAGACATGGCATCCCCTCAGAGCCTCGTTATTTGGCGTTACCTGCCCTATTATACGCACGGCAAGACAAGCACTCCCGCGCATGAACAGCGCTTTTTAAAAGCCCACCGAGCTTATAATCCGTTTTGCAGCCAAACATTTTATTGGGCAACCGCCTCGGGGCCGACGATCCCGCATACTTCCGTTGCGACGTGTCTCGCCCGCCGTTGGGGCTTGCATTGTTGCAATTGGGACGTTCGTCCTGTCTTTTGGCAGGTCGGCGGCGTATCCTTGTACCTACAGCAAAACGAGAAAGGTTATGTATGGATCGAAACGAACTCGACCCCAGCGTCCCCAGCGCCACGGAGGTCAAGAAGATCCCCCTCATCATTAAGGTGTACGCCGTCCTGTGCATCCTGTCCGGCGTGGGCACGCTCCCTTCGGTCGGCGCCTTTATGTGGCAGGTCATCACCGCGCTCATCAACGGCAACGCCGCCGCCAAGCTCGGCGACAACACGCTCGTCGCGGTCGGCCTTATCGTCGCCGGCATCATGCTCTCGGCTGCCAGTGCTGTCATCTTGATCATCTTTGGCCTAGACCTCATCAAGAACCAGCGTCGCAATGCCGCCCGTCTGTCCTATATCCTTATCGCGTTTACCGTCGTCGAGCTTTTGGTTGACGTGATGCTCCAGGGCATCGGGCCCTTCTTGCTGCGCCCTGCCATCCAGCTCGGCATCCTCGTCGCACTTTCGGCCACCGTCGACCCCACGCTGCGCCAGGAGCGCGAGCTGCAGCGCCGCCTGCAGGAGATGCTCGACCGCGACGCCGCCGCCGAGGGCATGCTCGGGCGCGATGAAACCGGCGAAGGCTACATCAAGCTCAACTACTTCAACCTGTTCTGGGTATTCTTTGTCTGCTGCATACTCGGCCTGGTCCTGGAGGATATCTGGCATATGACCGTCAACGATCCGGGTGTCTACCAGGACCGCGCCGGTATGCTGTTTGGCCCCTTCAGCCCCATCTACGGCTTTGGTGCCGTGCTCATGACCATGGTGCTCAACCGCTTCTATAAAAAGAACCCCATCATCATTTTCCTGGTGAGCGCCCTGCTCGGCGCCAGCTTTGAGGTGTTCGTGGGCTGGTTTATGCAGACCGCGTTTGGCGTGGTCTCGTGGAGCTACTCGCACATAACGCTGTTCGGTATGCCCGACCCGCTCGTGGTCCTCACGGGCGGACGCACCTGCACGGGCTTCGCCTGTCTGTGGGGCCTGGGCGGCCTCATCTGGATCAAGCTGCTGCTGCCGAGGCTGCTCAAGCTCATCAACATGATTCCGTGGAAGAGCCGCTACTCGGCTACCGTCATCTTCACCATCATTATGCTGGTCGATGGCGTTATGACGCTGCAGTCGCTCGATTATTGGTATCAGCGCGTCAACGGCACGGAACCGGATATTCCCGTTGCGCAGTTCTACGGCAAGTATTTCGATAATGACTTTATGGAGAATCGCTTCCAGAGCATGACCATGAGCCCCAAGGATGCAACGCGCGTGTAGCGCTCACCGCGCCCAAAACGCAAAATGCCCGCCGGTATCACACGTACCGGTGGGCATTTTTATAAACGAGCCTTCTATCGACGCAAACCTCTACGCCTCGCGCTCGACCTCACTCACACACTCATTTTTGATGGTGCCAACGAGCGCCTGCAGCGCATCGACCACGTGCGGGCGAATGTCCCCGCCAATGAGCACGAGCATGATGTCGTCACCTACGGCAAGCTCGCCGTTTGCCAGCCACACGCGCACATAGCCGATGCCGGGCATCGCGCGCGTGGCCTCGATAGCAGCCTGCACCTTGCTGGCGTCGTAGCCGAACACCATGCCGCCCACCTTGTGGCCCGGCGCCACGCCATCGGTCTCGACACCGCGCGCCTCGGACTTGGGCGTCGCGCGCACCACACCGTTATGCGTCAGATACATACCGCACGCAGGTGCCGACGAATCGGCCTTGGCCTCGCGCAGCCAAGCATCAACCGAAGGCATCGTTTTGCCATTCTCGAGCATCATTTCTCCCTTACCGTCGTCGAGTAGCCAATTTGGAACGGGGCTTTTTTAGCTACTCTCGAACAACTTATTCCTCGACCGGCGTGAGCACCATGACAGCACGCGTGTTGCTCAGCGATAACGAACGACAGGTCACAAGCGTTACGACCTTGGTTGCCGAAGCGGCACGATCGGTGGCATCGCTCGCCACGGCAGAGGCACCGTCAAGCATCTCGGACAGGTAGTTCTTGAGCCCGTCGTCGCCCTCAAAATTGGGCGTGCGCGCCTTGGCATACGTGTCCTCGACAACTTTGGTCGCCAGTGGTCGCAGCTTATACGTAGCATCCCGTGTGATGTAATACACAAACTCAATGCTGTCGAACGTCGCCTGGTCGGTGGTGTCCGAAATCACATTGAACATCGATCCGTCGTTCATATGGTGGCCGTAAATCGTGGTCTGCTGGTCGACCATTCCCGGCGCGGTGTCATCACTATCTAAGAAAATGGCACCGGACGCGTTAGATGTACCGTTAAACAGCGTGTTGAGGTATTTGGAGTTGTTGTTGGTCTGCACCACGGGGTAGTTGATGTTGGTGCCGGGCGCGTAAATCCAACCCACAACCTCGGGATTTGTCTGGGCAAGCGCATTAAAGTCGATAATTGGCACGCCACTGGCGTCCTTGTCGCTCACATATTGTTTTTCGATCTTTTGGTACGACTCGCTCGCCTGCTTGTAACCGATCTGCGCATTGATAAAGATGGCTGCAGCGGCAACGATTAGGCCGATGCCAATAATGATGAGCAAGATGGGGATAACGGAGCGGCGCTTTTTGCGCGGCGGCTCGGTATAGCTCGACGGAGCGGCGCCCGACTGTTTCGTAGAACGCGATTCTTTCTTGGCCGTATCATACGACGAAGGGCGATATGCAGCCGGCGTATCCTGGCGATGATGGGACATCGGCGTTACGGGACGCGGCGCGCGCGGCTGCTGAGGAGAGGATGTCCGACCCTGCTGTGCCGCACGGGCAGCACCCGGCTTCGACGGATCGGGAATCTGAGAAGCCTTGAATCGTTTTCCCTGATAGTCGGACATGGCTCTCCTTATACTGCGGTGAAACGGCGGAACGCCTAGGCGTCGGCCATCTCCTGCTTCATCTTCTCGATAACCTTGCGGTACTCGGGGTCGCATGCGCCCAAGATCTGCGTGGCATAGATGGCGGCGTTCTTGGCGCCGTTGATGGCAACGCAGGCCACGGGCACACCCGAAGGCATCTGCACCATCGACAGCAGCGAATCCATACCGCCCAGGTCACTCGTCTTCATAGGCACACCGATAACCGGTAGCGGCGTAAAGGCAGCCACGACACCACCCAAGTGAGCGGCCTTGCCGGCGGCGGCGATAATCACTTTGATACCGCGATCGGCGGCAGTCGAGGCCCACTCGTGGACCTTCGCCGGCGTGCGGTGTGCGCTCGCAATGACAAGCTCATAGGGCACACCAAGCGCCTCGAGCTCGGCGGTGCAGCCTTCCATAACGCCCAGATCGGACTTGGAACCCATGATGATCCCGACAACCGGCTTTTGATCTGCCATAAACAAAGACCTCCTGTTGAGAGCGGTGACGCGGCGAATCCGCGCCCCTTAACTACTGAGAGTAGTATAGCTGCTCCCGTCCCTGCGGTCTGTGGGTGCTCTGCGGCGGCCCGGTGTTTTCATCTTCACTCCGGTTGCTGCGCAAAGTCGTTCAGATGAAAACACCGGGCCGCCGCAGAGCACCCTCGACCTACCGGGGATTGCTATGACGTACGTTGGCTGAAATAAAAAAGCAATGCCCGCCGTCCTTGGTGGAGCGGCGGGCACGTTTGCTTAGTTATCGCTGGGACTACTCAGCCTTATTGCGACGGTGGAAGAAGGCACCGATCGCGGCGATGATGGCTCCAAGGCCACCGACGGTCGCGACAGTCGTCACCGTTTGGTCGCCAGTGTTGGGGATCGCCGAACCGTTCTTCTTGCCGCCCTGGGCCTTGTCGCCTGCGGGCTTGCTCGTCTGGCCGCCACCGTTCGAGCCGTTGCCGGAACCCTGGTTGCCCGAACCTCCGGTGTTGCCCGAGCCGCCCTGGTTGCCGGAGTCGGCATCCTTGAGGCCCTCGATGGCCAGCTTGAGCTGGTCATAGGCCGCCTGGAGCTGGGTGTCGGAAGCATTCTCATCACCCAAGACATCCTCGGCGTAGGTAATGGCGTCCGTCAGGGCCTTGACGGACTCGGCCGTCTTTCCCTTGGTGTCAGTCTCCTTCGCCTGCTTGACCAGGGCCTTGAGCTGTTTCTTGGTCGGGTTCTCGACCGGGGTCACCGGGGTCTTCTCGAGCGCGTTGCGAGCACTCTCGAGTGCCTTGAGTGCCTGGTCGACCTCGTCCTGCGTGGCGTTCTCGTCGCTCAAGATGGCGCGGGCGCTCGCCAAGGCGTTCTGGAACACGGTCCAGGAAGCCTCGGTGTAGTCGCTGGCCTTAAGGTCGCCGGCTGCAACCTCGGCATCAACCTTTTCAATCGCGGCAGTGAGGTCGTCCTTCGCCACCGGATCGGGAACGGCCGTACCGTAGAACTTGAGCTCCGCCATGCTGCAGTAGGCGTCAACGCTGCCACCGCCGGCGTGGAGCACCTTGACGGTCACGTAGCGACCGCGCGCGACACCAAAACTCATCTGCTTCCAGTCGCCACGGTCGGTGAGCACGCGGCCGTCGTTGTCGAAGGTAAACGTACCCATCGACGTGGCGGTGCCCATCTCATAACCGTCGGCGGTATCGGAGACCAGCACCTCGGCCTCAAAGATATCGCCGTTCGTGCCGCCGTCCTGGCGCGGCAGGAACGTGACGTCGGTGAGATCGTAGTCGCGGCCCAGGTCGACGGTCAGGTGCTGGGGCATACCGGCATTATAGGCATAGTCGCTGTGCCAGAGCGTCTGTTCGTCGCCGTCAAGAGCGTTGACGGCGTTGCTGCCCTCGTAGTCGGCCTCGCTCGAGAAGCCGGTCACCTTGACGTTCTCGCGGTTCTCGGGCGTGTTGATGAGGCTCTTCTCATCGACGGGGCGCATCTTGAGGCCGTCGATTGCCTTCTCGATCTTGGCCGTGGCGTCTGCGACATCCTTCTTGTTATAGCTGCCCTGGCCGCCGTCGAGGAGCTTCTGAGCCGCCTCGACCGCAGCGGTGAGGGCTGCATAAGAATCCTTGGTGTAGACGGACTCGCTGTAGCCCGCGGCCTTGGAAAGCGCTGCCATGAGTGCAGAGGTGTCGACACCAGCCTTGACCTCGGCCTCATAGGATGCGGTCTTGGAGGGATCGAGTACCGATGCCACCGTGATCGTTGCCTTGCCCGCCTTGTTGGCACGCAGGTAGTAGTTCACGCTATCGCCGGCCTGGACAGCGGAGACGCTCACCACAGAGGGGTCGGAACTCTCGACCGTCACGTAGGGGTAGCCGGCGCTCTCAGGCGTGGCCTTGGCGTCGACGAGCGTAACATCACCTTCAAAGAACTCGGTCTGGTTCTTGCCCAGCTCGACGCCCTCGATGGCCTCGACACCCTGCGTGTAGTTGAAGTTGATCTCGCGCAGCGTGAGCATCTGGTCACCCGATGCCTCAAGCGGCGTGATCTCGACCTTGGTCGCCTTCTTGCCCTTGTTCTCGGCAGAGAGACCAAAGGCGTAGCGAGCCTGGAAGGAATCGTACTCCCCGCCCGCGAACTCCTGGGTCGAGCCATCCTCGAACGTCACGACGGCCTTGATCTTCTGCACGGTGCCGTTACCGCCGTTGCGGTTGACAACCTCGACGGCATCGAGCTTCGATGGCGTCTTAAAGGCAAATGTCATCGTGGTGGGAAGCTTCACGTAACTCGGAAGCTTGCCCTCACTGTCCCAGTTGCCGCTCCAGTCCCACAGGAACTCAAAGCCGTTGTCGCCCTCGTTATTATCGAACAGCGCGTTATAGCTCTTCTGCTGAATAAGCTTCTCGACGTTGGTGCCGTCATCGGTAGTGAGCTCGTCGTTGGTCATCGTGATGTCGAAGGCGTCGCGGCCGTACTCGGCGACCGTGGGCTGCGGAACGTCCGGCATCGTCACCGTGCCATCGCTCGCAAACTCAAGTGCGTCGCACGCCGGGCCAATGAGCCAAGATGTCGAGGGCAGTTCAACCTTGCCGGCGGTCTTGGCCTTGAGCTTGAAGCTCGCCACCGCGCCGGTGCCGTTGTAGAGCTTGCCATCTCCGCGGTTGGCAAAAGCGAGGTTGATGGTCTGCGTGCCGTCCTCAAACTGGATCTTCTCGCGCGACAGGTTCTCCATGCCGGCGGTCGAACCATCCTGTGAGATGCTCTCGGACACAAACTCAAACTGGTCACTCTTAAAGTTGACGAGCGCGCCCAGGGCGTTGACGTTCTTGGCGTCGGCCGCATAGACATCGACGGTGATCTCATCGCCGGCCTCGACCTCAGTCTTGCTCGGAATCACCGCAAGGGTACCAGCGACCTTGCCCTTCTGCTTGGTGCCGCCGTCGAGCCCCGCCATGGTGAACGAGTAATCGTAGACGTCGTAGACGCCGTTATTGTTGAGGTCAGCAAAGTGGTCGCGGATCTGCGAACCGAACGTCGGGGTATCGGGCTCGCGATTCTCGAGGCCCAGGTAGTTCTTCATGTTGGAGTAGTCTCCGTCGGAGATCGTGGCCTTGTTGAGGTTGGAGCCCACGGCGAAGCCATCCGTGCCGTCGGTCTTGTAGATGGCAATCTCGGACGCGGAGAAGAAATTGCCGACCGAGGCGAGCGGTGTCATGCGCACGTAACGGGCGGCCACGGTGCCGTCAAACGCTACCGTCTTACAATCAGCGGAACGTGCCCAATCGACCTCCTGGCTCGTCCAGTGGACGCCATCGAGACTCGTCTCAACACGCATCTTGGTCACAGTGCCGTTGCCGGCGTCATCGCGCGGATAGTACTCGAGCTTATCGAGCTTGTAAGCGCGTCCATAGTCAACGGTAAGCGCCTTGCCCAGATCGTTGCCACCGGAGTGGAAACCGCCGTCGCCCGACTGGAACTCATGGTCGAAGGCGAGCTCGGCCTTATGGCTGCCGTAAAGTGAGCCCTCCCAGGTGATTTGCTCGGCGTCGGGGACGTTCCGCCACGGATCGAGTGCGGAGTTCGCCTCGAGCACATCGCTCCAGGCGGAGTAACCCTCGGCGTTGCGCGAACGAATCTGGTAGGTGTGCTTGCTATTGTAGGCGAGGTCGGTGTGCGTGAACTCGGCCGCATCACCCACGGCAAACACAGTGCCGTCGACCTTAAGGTCGTAGGAGGTAGCACCATCGACCTTTCCCCAGGTGAGCTTGATGCTCGTTGGGGTCGTGACGTCCTCGGGGGCAGCAAGGTTCGTGGGTGCGGAGAGGTTCTCGTTGAGGCGATCGGCTGTGAGCGTTGCATCGGCGTTCACGAAACCGCCCAGCTCAAGCGTCTGCGCCGCTGCAGCAACATCGGTCTTCGCGAACTTGACGTAGACCTTGGGGTTCGTGGTGATCTTGGTGTTGTTGAAGCTCTCGCCCTGCTCGGCCTCGGTGCCGTCCGCATCGCTGCCGTAGTGGTTGAGGTTGGGGGTCTTGCTGTAGAAGTAGACCGCCTGGCCGGCCTCGGGGGTCGCGGCGTCAAAGGTCTCCTGCGAGTTGACCTCAACCACGTTGAGTGCGGATCCGCCGTTCTTGGCGACGACGCTCGTGGGCTTGGCGGACACATTGGCCACGAAGGTCGTGGTGCGGTTGGAGTCGTAGCCGTTGTAGCCGCCCTGCGAGGCCTCGGCGGTAAAGGTCGCGGTGCCGCCTGCGGCCTTGGAGCTGTAGACGGTGCTCACATGCTCACCGTAGGAGATATTGTCGATCGTGCCGTAGGAATCGTCCTCAGTCGTGTTGTTTTCGATGGAGGAGCCGTCGTCCTCGTACTGCGTAAAGGTGCCGTCGCCCTCGGTGGCGAAGAACTCGACGATACGCTGACTGCGGTCGGTACCCTTGGTGTTGGTGTCGCTCACTGCCTCGGGGTTGTTGTTCTCGGCGTACATCGGCACGATAGCGTTGGCCTTCACAAACAGCGGCAGCTTCCAAAGCGGAGCCTCGTAGTTGTTGAGAACCTGGCCGCCGCGATACTGCTTACCCGAGAAGTAATCGATCCAGATGGTGGGATTCTCGTCGGTGCCGTAGTTGGGGAGGTAGATCCCATTGCGAATGTCGTTGCCGTTCTCATCTGCCTGGGTATCCTGATACACCGGTGCCACTAGGAAGTTCTCACCGAACATATACTGGTACTGCGTCGAAGTGCTTGCGGCGTACTCGGAGTTGTCAGAAAGCAGCATGGCGCGGATCATGGGCAGGCCGGCATCGCCGTTACCCGTGTCGATGTTGGCCGCCGAGGCCGCGCTCGTGTAGATATAGGGCATGAGCTGCGCCTTGAGCTTGAGATAGAAGCGCGAGATGCCTGTGTAGGGATCGCCGTGCGTCATGGGCGATTTACGGTAGGTGCCCCAACCGTCCATGTCGAGCATAGAGGGCGTGAACGTCTTCCACTGGTAGTCACGCGCAGAGATGATGGGGTCACCGCCAAAGATGCCGTCCATGTCGGAGCCGATGTTGGGGTTGCCCGAAAGACTCTGACCGATATACGTGGGGATATGGAAGCGAATGTACTCCCAGTTACCGCCATACTGGTCGCCGGTCCAAATGCCACCAAAGCGCTGCGTGCCGGCCCAACCATCGAGCGTGATGATGTTGGGGCGCTTGTTAGCGCCGGTCGTCACCGTGTCATAAGCTGTCTTGATGCCATTAAGACCAAAGGAGTAGCCAGATCCAACCCAGGCAACGTCGGTCTTAAGGGTAGTGATGCCTCCCGTCTTGACCTCGGCGTCGAAGTCGCGAAGCAGATGCCACGGGGTCTCAGGGTTGCTGTCGGGCTCAAGGTTGGACTGGGTCCACAAGCCCGTGCTCACACCCTTTGAGTTGGCATACTCGGTGAACTTCTTAAGGTTGTCGACGTTGGCACGCACAGCGTTAAGACGGTCGGCCGAGCTCGCTCCGTCGGAGTTGACGCCGCCGGTCTTGTAGTAACCGTTCTGGCCATAGCCGGCGCCGTAGCCGTCGTTCGGCAGGAACCAGCCGAGCGGCATGTCGCTGTCCTCGTAGTCATCGATAACCTGCCGAGCAGAGAACTGGCGGTCGAAATCGGTCGCTTTCATGTTCTCGGTATCAACCGTAGGGCCCTCACCGTTGAGCGTCTCGGCCGCAAGTGTGCCGTCGAGCTTGTAGCCCGTCGACATGCCAGACTCGTACTTAACGTCGCCCTTCTCGCTCGAGGACTTGCTGCCCTTGGTCTCCCACTTCTTTTGACCCGAGGTCGTTGACCAGCCATCACGGTTATAGGCATTAAGATGACCAAGGTAGAACCCGTACTCGGGCAGCAGTACCGGGTTACCGGTCACCTTGTAGTAGTCCTGCAGCATCTCAGTTGCCACGTTCGAAGCTCCCTCGTTGGTCGCCACGAAGTAGTAGGCATCAAACTCATTCTCGCTGTGCAAAGTCGTGACCGTCGATGAGTCCGTGGAACCGAAGTCGTAGGAACCCTCTGCAAACGTGTTTCGGAGCACGCCGTAGCCGTCACTCGTCCAATAAAACGGGTTGGGCGAGGCAACGCCGCCATCGGTCCAGTTGTTCGTGTTGGAGATGGCGATGGTCTGGTTGGTGTGCAGGAAGCGTCCGTTCTGGGTGCCGCCGCCAAAGAAGTTCTCGGACTTCTCCTTGGCGAGCGTCTGGACGGTACCCTTCTTATCAAGGTCGAGGGACGCGGACTCGGAAACCACGACACGGTCGCCTGACTTGATACTCATCTTGCCAGTCGCCTTGTCCAGGATCACGGTCGCCTTTCCGCCGGTGATCTCGATAGTGTCGCCCTTGTCGGCAACCGTCGCACTCGGCTTGCTGTAGGTGTCCGAGGTATCGGGCTGAGCCTGGATCTTAGCCGTGTGGGACTTACTGCGCGGCGTGGCGTACTCGGAAAACTCACCCTTGGGGTCGACGTTATAACGGAAAATACCGTCCTCGAGGAACGTAATACGGCCCTTGATGCCGTCAGCGAAATCGATGTCGACGACATTCGAGGCAGACTGGGACACGGTCGCCGAGTCGACGCCCTTGAGTGGCGTGGCAATCGCCTGCTGGGGATTGGCAAACACGAGCGTCGCTGCAGTGGCAACGAGGACCGCGCTTCCCTTCACCCACCGTTTCGTAAAAATGGAATTCCTGCGCACCTGGTCTCCTTTCTTCCGAGATGCTGAGGTGCCGAGGACGCCCCCCCCCGGCAGCATGGGAAAACGTATCAAACGGGGATGTTCGGTACATTCCGCACAATGGGGCCACCCGTTACCAAGGGGCCAACTGGTAGTAACCAGATAGCCACCTACTAGGTCATATCAATATATGGGAGCACTTGCGCAACCAAGTTCGGAAGTCCACCAGCGGCAGTAAAATGAGCGTCAGCGGCAAGGTGGGCTTAATAAGCCATACCAATTGGTTCTTCAGTCAAATACCAATCTAGCAAAAATGTACTGTTTATCTGGTATTACACAGACCATACCTTTCCCTCGGGAACTGGGCTTCGCGAAGTTTCCCGAGAGAAAAGCTCGACCGCCGCCCTGCGACCTACCGGAGATTGCTATGACGTACGTTGGCTGATTTGGTTTGGAATGAGAGGTTGACGGAGGATGGTGGACAGTTAGTTCAGATTTGTATTTTTTGGCCGGGTCCTTACGTGCAAACGTATCGTTTTGAAGCCGTTTTAGACCCAATAACGCCCTTTTCTCATTCCTGACTGCGCATCCTTGTCGCATCAGACCGCCAAGAACGACTCATTTGAGCTCAAATCGGCCTTTTCCACCCTCACAAAAAGGTGGCGCGCGCAGACGTGGTGTAAGAGCGTCCCGAGGTCCGTCGCTGCAAGTCC